>DATMTC010000281.1:0-7498 GCA_035565115.1 Microbacteriaceae bacterium
GAGAACCTGCGAACCAGCGGGGTGAGACCGAGCCTTGCGGCCGCGATGACGCGCAGCACCTGATCCGATGACGCCGATGAGGCGACGCCGGGAAGTCGGTCGACAGTGGCCCGCCGTCGCGCCCGAGAAAACGATGTGATCAATACCCGGTCGATGGCGCGTGCCTGCGTGATGGCCTGGGCCGTCGGCAGTGCAGCGCTGGCCGACTTCACGTCGATGTTGAACAGGATGTCGGGAAACGCGTCGAGCGCCTCCTGCAGCGATACGAACGATTGGCCATCTCCCAGGTCGATGCGGCGCAGTTCGGCCATCGTGAACTGCTCGACACGTACGTTGCGTCCGACCAGCCTGGCGAGGTCAGGATCGTGGCTGATGACTGCTACGCCGTCGAGCGTTGCGTGCACGTCAGTCTCGACATGGGTCGCCCCAGCGCTCATCGCCTTCAGGAATGCAAGCAGCGTGTTCTCCGGAGCACCGATCGCGAGCCCGCGATGTGCAAAGATTCGGGGCAGTGGGGGAGAGAAGAAGCCGCGATCGTGACCTCTGGGCGGTCGAGCTTTGATCGTGCTGGCCCTACTCATCCGTCCCGGTCGGAGTCGGCTTGGCTCCGGCAGACGAGCCGGAAGCGCCAGCGCCGAAGGAGAATCCGCTGCCGATACCCTTCAATGCTTCGGTCAACTCGCTCGGGATCACCCACAGCTTGTTCGCGCTTCCCTCGGCGAGCTTAGGGAGCGTGAGCAGATATTGGTACGCAAGAAGCTTCGGATCCGCGTCGCCGGCGTGGATGGCGCCGAACACGGTGGTGATTGCTTGAGCTTCGCCCTCCGCACGCAGAACCGCCGCCTTGGCGTCACCCTCCGCCTTGAGGATTGCCGCCTGCCGCATGCCTTCAGCGTTGAGAATCTCTGACTGTTTCGTGCCCTCTGCGGTGAGGATGACGGCGCGGCGATCGCGCTCGGCTCGCATCTGTTTCTCCATCGAGTCCTGAATGGACAGAGGCGGGTCGATCGCCTTCAGCTCGACGCGCCCGACGCGAATTCCCCATTTTCCTGTCGCCTCGTCCAGCACGATTCGCAGCTGCCCATTGATCTCGTCGCGGCTGGTCAGCGCCTGCTCAAGATTCAACCCGCCGACGACGTTACGCAGCGTCGTGGTCGTCAGCTGCTCGACCGCGCCGAGATAGTTTGCGATCTCGTAGGTGGCAGCTCGAGCATCCGTCACCTGAAAGTAGACGACGGTGTCGATCGATACCACGAGGTTGTCTTCCGTGATCACCGGCTGCGGCGGGAACGACACAACCTGCTCGCGCATGTCGAGCAAGGGCCGCACCCGATCGATGAACGGTACGACGACGTTCAACCCCGGGCTGAGCGTCTTGTGGTACTTGCCGAGGCGTTCGACGACACCCGCCGTCGCCTGGGGAACAATGCGAATGGCGCGAAAGAGCGTCACGAGGACGAAGATCACGACAATCGCGACGATAACCCAGGTCACGATCTGGGGAACGAGGTCACTTCCGGTGGTCACGGAGTGGTCCTTTCTGCTGGAATGACGATGGCGGTCGATCCGTCGATTGCTGTCACGAGCACGCGCTCGCCAGGTTGTAGTGTGCGAACCGCCGAGGCGGGGGAGAAGCGCGCCGTCCAGGTTTCCCCGTTGGCCAGCTTGACCTGGCCGTCGTTTTCGCTGAGGGTCAGCACAACGGTGCCGACCGTTCCAAGAAGGGCTTCGACGTTGCTCTTGGCGGGGTCGGCGCCGCGCTTGAGCACACGAAGCAGCCGCGGTTTCAAAAAGAACAGCAGGAGCACGGAGAGCGCAGCTGCGATCAACAATTGACCCCACCATGGAACGCCGAAAAGTCCGGAGATCAGCCCGCCAAGGCTGCCGACGGCGATCATCAGAAAGGTGAACTCGAGAACGAGCATCTCGATGATGATGAAGATCAGAATGAGAACCAGCCAGCCGATCCACGCATATGACGTGATGACATCCATCTGCGGTTCCTTCCGTCATAAGCGACGCTATCAGTTTGCGTCAGCGTGGAGGCGAACTTGGTAGTCTCTTCCAAGCCGACCCGCCATTACCGCCAGGAGTATGCATGACACCCGATCAAACCTCGCCCCTTGCAGCATCGTCTCTCACCGGCAAGAGAGTCCTGGTGACGGGGTCGTCTCGAGGAGTCGGTGCAGACACCGTCTCGTATTTCGCCGAGGCGGGCGCAGACGTCGTGATCAATTACCGGAACAAAGAGGCGCGCGCGGTCAAGCTCGCGGACTCGATCCGCGCGACGGGCCGAACCGCTCTGACCATCGGGGCCGACCTGACCGATCCGGAATCCGTCGCGGCCATGTTCGAAACGGTCAAGACCGAATTGGGTGGACTGGACTTTCTGGTCTTGAACGCGTCAGGTGGTATGGAGCGCGGCATGGCCGAGGACTACGCGATGCAGTTGAATCGCGACGCGCAGGTAAATGTGCTCACGAGCGCCCTGCCGCTGCTTGGCCCGGGTTCGCGCGTGATCTTCGTCACGAGCCATCAGGCGCACTTCATCCGCACAACGCAGACCATGCCGGAGTACGAAGCCGTTGCGCGCAGCAAGCGCGCGGGCGAAGATGCACTGCGCGCACTCATCCCGGAGCTGGATGCGAAAGGAATCGAATTCGTCGTGGTGTCCGGCGACATGATCGAGGGAACGATTACGGCGACGCTGCTCGAGCGAGCGAACCCAGGAGCGATCGGCGCCCGCAAACAAGCGGCAGGCAAGCTGTACAACGTCAGCGAGTTCGCGGCAGAGGTTGCGGCCGCAGCCGTCGAGCCGATTCCAGAGGACCACACACGGTTCGTCGGTGATGTGACGGGTTTTATCGCAGAGTAGCCGCCGCACGTGCCGCTGCTCGTCGGGCGGAAAAGCCGGTCGGCGCACCTGTTGCCAAATGAAGTGTTGTCAAGAGGAATTTCGAGAGGAATGCGGTGAAGGCATCCGACTTATCCCAGTTGATCGCTGTTTCGAGGCCAACGTTGCATCCGAGCGGACGACGCGCGATCGTCGCGGTGTCGAGGCCCGATCTTGATGCGAACTCTACCGTCGGCCAGTTGTGGACGATCCCGATCACCGGGCACGCGGCTCCGCGGCGTCTGACCCGTGGATTCCACGATGCCGAACCGCAGTTCTCGCCAGACGGCCGGTTGATCGCATTCCTTCGCAGGAATATGTCAGGTCCGGCGCAGCTCTACGTCGTTGACGGGGCAGGCGGAGAGCCTGTCCAGGTTACGGATCAGCGACTTGGGGTGAGCGAATTCTGCTGGTCACCGGATGGCCGCAGTCTTGCCTTTGTCAGCCGGGTGCCGGAGCAGGGCAGATACGGCACGGTCGATGGCCTCGAGTCCGGCGCTGAGTCGCCGCGCAGGTTGAGCACCCTGAACTACAGACAGAATGGCATCGGCTACACCGTCGACCGTCGGGCGCAGGTATTCATTGTGGCGGCGCCGGATGTCTGGGCAGAACCGGCCGTCAGCGCCGCGCCGACCGCAGACGGCGTCGAGCATCCGATCTCACTCGTAGCCGAGCCGAGGCAGTTGACCGACTTCGATGCAGATCATTCTTCGGTCTCATTCTCTCCTGATGGCAAGCAGCTGGCGTTCGTGGCCGCGCGGCACCCGCGTCGCGACACGGATTTGCGCTCCAACGTGTTCCTGCTCGACCTCGACGCCGGCGAGGGGCCAGCCGATGCTGGGCGGGCAGACGCTGCACCCATTGACGCTGTGCCCATCGACACCACCGGCAAGCACGGCAACTACACCGTTCACCACGCGGTGTTCGCTCCGGACGGTTCCTTGTTCTTTATTGCGCAGAACGTCGGCCGAAGCGGACGCGACTTCGTCGGTAAGAATGCGGCGCTGTTCGTGATCGATGCGGCCGGTTCCGCGCCACGCAGGCTCACCGACCCGGAAACCGTCGATCTTGGCGAAGTGGGAAGCGCGATCACGCCGTTCGGGGCCGATGGCAGCGTGCTCGTTCACAATCGCACCCGCGGAACCGTGCAGCTGATTCGCGTTGCCGCAGACGGATCGAGCGAATCCATCAGCCACGACGCGGCGATCGAGGTCACCGGGGTTGCATCGGCCGGCACCACCATCGTGGTCAGTTATGCAGATGCAACGACCTTCGGTGACGTCGGCGTCTATCAGAACGGTGTGCTGCGCCGCATTACAGACTTTTCTTCGCCGTTGAGGTCAATCGGGCTGGTGCAGGCGACCGAGCTCACAATCGACGGTCGCGACGGATACCCGATCCACGGTTGGGTCCTCGTTCCGGATGGCGACGGACCGCATCCGGTGCTCTTGAACATCCACGGCGGACCGTTCGCGCAGTACTCGGTACACCTGTTCGATGAAGCGCAGGTGTATGCGGATGCCGGGTATGTCGTTGTGATGTGCAATCCGCGCGGTTCAGCCGGCTACGGGCAAGCCCATGGGCGCAGCATCCGCAAGGCGATGGGAACCGTCGATCTGCACGACGTGCTCGACTTCGTCCACGGGGCGATCGAGGCAACCCCGCAAGCTGACCCGGACCGCGTCGGGATCATGGGCGGATCGTATGGCGGTTACCTGACCGCGTGGACGATTGCGCACGACCAACGGTTCACCGCTTCGATCGTCGAGCGCGGTTTTCTCGATCCGGACATGTTCGCGGGGACCAGCGATATCGGCAGCTTCTTCGGCGACGAATACGTCGGCACCGACCCGGAGAAGGTGCGCGCGCAGAGCCCACAGGCGGTCATCGATGCGGTGCGGACGCCCACCTTGGTGTTGCACTCGGAGGACGATCTGCGCTGTCCGCTCAGCCAAGCGGAGCGGTACTACGCGGGGCTTAAACGCAGGGGAGTGGAGACCGAGCTTGTGATCTTCCCTGGCGAGAACCACGAATTGAGTCGCGGCGGACGCCCGCGGCATCGACTTGAACGATTCGAGATCATCCTCGAGTGGTGGGCACGGTATCTGCCCACCGACTCGAATAACCTCAAGAAGTAGTCGCGAGGCTACGCGATCGTCTTAAGCGCCTCTTTGCCGAACGTGAATGCGCGGACGATGCCGAGAATCCCGACGATGATCAACACGATCCCGGCCATAAGGATCAACCATACGGCCGACCAGCCAGGGATCACCAGCACGACGATGCCGGCGATGATGCTGATCACGCCCGAGGTGATCGCCCATCCTGATGATGGCGCTCCGCGGGATTCGACGATTGCGAGGACTCCCTCGATGATCCAGCCGACGCCGATGACCGCCACAATCAGAATCAGAAGGGCAGCGGTGGTCGCTGCGACATTCTTCAATGCGATGACGCCCGCAACGATCAGCAGAACGCCGAGCAGGATGTCCAGCGTGCGCATGCCCCCGCTGATGCCCTTGCTGAAGATGCCCATCGCCAGCCGGATCACACCCGCGACCAGAAAATAGATGCCCAAGAAGATCGCTACGACACCGAGCGTCTTCGCGGGCCACACGAGCAGAATAATCCCGAGGATCAGTGCGACGATGCCGCCGATGCCGAAGGCGAGTCGGATGCCGTTGATCGCGGACTTCGACAGGCTCTTCGCGTTCAACGCAAAATCATGAACAAGGTTTTCGAGCGGATCTGTTGTCGTCATTGCCACAAACTCCTTCAACGTGGTTAGTACCGGTCGGTAGTTGGTGCTGGCTCGACATTATCGTCATGGTGCGGGTCTCGGGTCGAATGTTGCAAAAGGGGGTGCGTCGTGTCGCCCGATATTATGTCAAGTAATCGATACTAGGAATGCTCACAGTCCCAGTGGTCGAGTAGCGAGCGCCGGTCCCTGAGCTTGTCGAAGGCCGAGCGTATTGAGACCTTGCGAGTGACATTGGCCCGTACTGCCGACCGCGTTGCGAGGTCTCGATACGCGGCTCGCTGCGCGAGCAGTTACTCGACCACCGGAATGGGCAAACCTGAACCAACCCGACACCAATTCAAAGTCACGTGGATAGCCGATTCGCGTGAATATCTCTCCGCAACGCTTAATCATTCATTGCGCTGATAATGCACATTATGTCAACACGCCTTCGCGTGCGAGGTGGTCTGTCGCCGGTGTCTCGAACCCGTGGCCCTGGCGCGCGAGGTATGCCGCTGCAAGAATAGGCGCCTCACCTGACTGAATTTGGGAGGTTGGCAGTGTCAGGAGCGCCGAACGTTGAAAGCATCGTCACCACGAATGTCGAGAATGACCTTGCGTTCGCCCGGGTCGTGTTGAACGACCACCGACTCGATCAGATCGAGTCCTACGTGCGCAGCGACTTCGTTGAGGAGAATCCCGCCCCGGGTCAGGGGCCGGGGCGGGATGGCCTGAGGGACTTTCTGGCTGGTTTCCTGACTGCGTTTCCCGACTTGACGTGGACCGTGCAACGGACCGTTGCTCAAGGTGACACGGTGGCGGCATGGTCCATCTGGAAGGGAAAGCATGACGGCGAATTCATGGGCATCCCGGCCACCGGTCGACAGGTCTCAGTCGAGGCGTGGACCTTCGATCGATTCCGTGACGGGTGCATGGCATCGAGCAGGATTCTGATGGACCAGCTTGGCCTGCTGCGACAGCTGGGTGCGATACCGGCCGGCTGAGCCGCTACGCCACGAGGTGACGGGCGAGGAATCGGGCAGAGTCCTCTGCCTCGTACGACGGCACGCTCTGATGCGGTCCAGGGAACGCGTGCAACGACTTCTCGGCGGATCCGATCGCGTCGAAAAGGGCGAGTCCCGACTCTCGATCGATTTCTGGATCATCCCACGGCAGCAGGAACTGCACGGGCACACTGACACTGCGGGCAACTTCCAGCAGTCCGTCAGAAGCGAAGGCTGCGCCCAGCCCCACCGCGCCGATGCGAGGATCTTCCGCCGCAAGGCGGAACCCAATCTCGGTCGCGAGCGTCATCCCGCTATAGCCAACCGGCCGATCGGCGTCGACCTCGGGCAGAAGCTGCAGAGCGTCCAAGGTCGCGCGCCACTCCGGCACAGCGCGCTCGGCAATAGATGCGTTGAATTCCGACACGATCGCACCGAGCGGCTCCCCCGCTTTCCTGGCGTCAAGCATCCGGTCGACCCACGCCGCGTCCGAATCCGATCGTTCCCGATCGCCGTGCCCTGGTGCATCGATCGCCGCAGCGTGGAATCCGAATTTGGTCACGAAATGGGCTGCACGGGCGACCAGGCCGCGCGCCCTTTTGTGCATGCCGCCCGGGTGCCCCATGAGCACAAGCGGCGCAGGATGGATGGCTGCTTCAGGGGACCAGAGAACGCCAGGAACGTCGGCGATGGTGAATGAGCGTTCGACGACGCCATCCGATGTCGTCTGAGAAAGAAATTGCATGAGTGGTGCCTTTCGAGGTCACTTGTTTAAGGTGCCCCGGCGACACAGACGACATGCGAGTCGTTGGTCAGCCAACCGCCCGTCGTAGAGACGAGGAGCACCCAATGGATACGACG
>DATMTC010000282.1:0-6731 GCA_035565115.1 Microbacteriaceae bacterium
GACGGATGCCACGATTCGCTCGGCGGGCGGCCGGATGGGTCAGACCAATCAACGGGGGACGGTTCTCGACGACGCTGCTGGCGAAGACTCCGTCCGTTCGATCGGCGCCCCTCGCAAGGCACGGTTGAGGATGTCCGAGTCCGAGAAGGAGAACGACGACCCGGACTTCGTCTTCCCGCCCGATCCGGTCGGGGCAGTACGCGTGCGTCTTCTGACGGAGTCTACGGTGGCCGATCTACGCGGGCCGACGGCGTGCGAAGTGCTCGACCCCGCGCAAGTGCAGGCCGTGATCGACAAGCTCGGACCCGATCCGATCAACGATTCGTCGCCTGAAGCGGAGGAACGCGTGGTTGCCGCAATTCGCAAGAAGCAGTCGCCGATCGGGTTGCTGCTGATGGACCAATCGATCGTCAGCGGCATCGGCAACGTCTATCGAGCCGAGATGCTGTTCAGGGCTCGGCTGAATCCGCATACGCCGGGCAACCGCGTGCCTGAGCAGACCGTGCGTGCGCTCTGGCGCGACTGGGTTTACCTGTTGCAACTCGGTGTCGCAACGGGTCAGATGATGACCATGGACGATCTCGACGACGCCGCGTACGTCAAGGCCATGGCGAGCCGCGACGATCGGCACTGGGTCTACAAACGCGAGGGTTTGCCCTGCCGGGTGTGCGGCACGAATATCGTCATGGAACTGATGGCGTCCCGCAAGCTGTATTGGTGCCCACAAGACCAAAGCTGACCTCGCGAGCGTATCGAGACCTGGCGACCTCGCAACCGAATCCGGTGGTCGAGTAGCGAGCGCCAGCGAGCGTATCGAGACCTGGCGAGCGACCTTGGGTCCGTACCGCAGACCGGGTTGCGAGGTCTCGATACGCGGCTCGCTGCGCGAGCAGCTACTCGACCACCGGAATGGGCGAGTGGCTACTCGCTGATGTGTGCAAACAAGAACCAGCGGTCCTTGTCGAGTCCGCGTGCGATTTCGACGGCGACGTCCTGACTGGTCTGGTCGAGTTCGTCGAGCTCTTTCACGGCGGCGTTCACGGAGACGAGTGCGGCGTCGATCTGCCCGATCACCTCTGCGATCGTCTCGTTCGACTGCTGGAAACCTGCCGTCAGCTGCTTGGTGGTGGTCTTGGCGGCGACCGTCTGAAGCCGGCCGTCGACGGGCAAACCGAGTGCGACGATCCGCTCCGCCGCCAGGTCCGCCCACTCCTGGGCGTGCGCCACGATCGTGTCGAGCAGTTCGTGCACGCCGATGAAGTTGTGACCGCGCACGTGCCAGTGCGCCTGCTTGCCGTTGACGACCAGTGCTGTGAGGTCCACGACGACGGGACTCAGGAACTGCGCGACGCCAGCCGCGACATCCGGGTTCGAAACGCTCTGCGGAACGGTGACGGTGCTGCTCATGGTCGGTCCTTTCGGTGGTCTGAAGATCGGTGGTCCTAAGTGATGCAATCAACGCTACTTGAGTGGCATGATTTCGCAAGCAAGCTGAGGCTGCACTAAGTCCGGCCAGCAGGGGGATAACCCCCGCCGGCATCCGGATGCTCGCCGGCTGTTTCGCCGAACCGGCACACGCGAGTGTGGATGCATGAGATTCCGATTGCTCTCGACCCTCCGTCGTCCGCGCGCCACCGTCGTCGCAGCATCCGTGGTGCTTGCGACTGCGACAGGGCTCGTTCTCGCCGGATGTGGCGCACTTGGCGGTCCTGCTCGCGTTGACACGGTTGGCAAAGTCACTTTTTCGCGTCCACTGAAGATTCCACCGATTGCGAAGTCCCACCTGGACGCTGCGGGCGAGCGAGTGTTCGATCTGACGGCGAATGCCGGAACCACGCAGCTCACCGATGGCGCCGCGACGCGCACGCAAGGATTCGCAGATGCGGACGGCGAGCATCCGGACAATGCGTACCTCGGCCCGACGATCGTGGCAGATCGGGGCGAGCACGTTCGCGTCAACGTGCACAACACGATGCCGGAGCTGACCACGGTGCACTGGCACGGGATGCACCTTCCGGCGTCGATGGACGGCGGCCCGCACCAGCCGATCGCCCCCGGTGCTACACGGTCTCCGCACTGGAAGATCGATCAACAGGCCGCCACGCTGTGGTACCACCCGCATCCGCACGGCGAGACCGAGCATCAGGTGTCAAGCGGCATGGCAGGCATGGTGATCCTGCATGATGAAGCGGAACGCGCCCTCAATCTGCCTCGCGACTACGGTGTAGACGACATTCCGGTGATCATTCAGGACGCACGGTTCGACTCGAACGGACAGCTGACGACCTCACAGGCCGGGTTCATCGGCCCGCTCGGTGACACGCTGCTGGTGAACGGCACCATCGGACCATATCTTCCGGTCACGACGGATGTCGTGCGACTGCGCCTGCTGAATGCGTCGAGCTCTCGAATCTACAACTTCCAGTTCGACGACAAACGCGCGTTCGAGATGATCGCAAGCGACGGTGGCTTGTTGCCGCGTGCGGCTTCGTTGAGTTCGATCCAGTTGGTGCCTGGGGAACGGGCGGAGATTCTCGTGCAGACGAGTGCAGGCGAGAATGCGACCCTGCGCTCGATGCCGCCCGATCTTGGAACCGAGGCGTCGATCGATGCAAGCAACGGAGGAGCGGATGCTTTCGGCGTTCTGCAACTGCGGGCAGCAGACACGCTCAAACCGCTCGATGCGATGCCGACCGCGTTGGTGCCGATCACTCGATTGACATCGGATCAGGCAACTGTGCAGCGCAGTTTCGACCTTCACGGCTACCGGATCAACGACGCGAAGATGGACATGAACCGCATCGACGCAACCGTCACGGTAGGCACGACCGAGCTGTGGAAGGTCACGAACTCGAGCAGTGAACCGCACAGCTTCCACGTGCACGACGTGCAATTCCAGGTGCTGAGTGTCGGGGGAGCACCCCCGCCTGTCCAACTTTCCGGGTGGAAAGACACGATCTACCTCACGCCGAAGACCGAGTTTCAGATCATCATGCGGTTCGCCGACTACACGGATCGCAACCTTCCATACATGTACCACTGCCACATGCTCCTGCACGAGGACCACGGCATGATGGGCCAGTTCGTTGTGGTCAAACCGGGCCAGACAGCAGGCACGCCGCCCACGATGCAGCATTCATACGAGACCGGCAGCGGTCCGCGAACGCAGGAGCAGAACCATGAGCACTGAGTCCTTTTCTGAATCACCCGCTGAGTCACGCACAGCCAGCACGCCATCTGACACGCTTGCTCTTGTGCAACCTGTCAACCAGCGGTCGGTAGCAACCCACCGCGGCTATGGGCGCCTGTGGCGTGGCGTTCCGCGCGAGCTCGGCTTCCTGGTGCTTGCGATGCCGATCGCCGTCGCAGGCCTCGGAATCCTGAACGGTCTGTTCTGGCCTGGTATCGGCACCATCGTCATCTGGGTTGGCCTCTTCGTCACGCTCGCCGCGCTCTACGTCGCACGCGCGTTCGGCACGGTCGAACTCGTGCGGTTGCGCTGGAGTGGTCGACCCGAGATCGCCCGTCCGGTCTGGCACGAGACCGACAAGCCAGCCGGGTTCTGGCGCGCAACCTTCGGCCCATTCGCCAACGGTCACTACTGGCTCTACCTCCTGCACGGTCTCATCATCAATCCGATCGTCAGCATCTTCTCCTGGACGGTGACGATCGCCTGGTTGGCGACCGGTCTCGGTGGTGTTTCGTATTGGTTCTGGAGCCGGTTCATCGACAGTGACGGCCAGGACTTCTTCCTGTCGCGCACCGTGTTCGGCGCCATCTTCCCCGGCGTGCGCAACCCATTCGATCCCGTGATCGGTGACGCTGTGCTCCAGTTCGTGCTCGGCCTCATCTTCTTAGCGTCTCTGCCGTTCATCACGCGAGGACTCGTCCTCTTGCATGCCGTGATCGCCCGCGGGCTGCTCGGAGCGTGGCGCTCGGAGTCGTTGCAGCGCGAAGTCGCAGACCTGAGCGCATCACGAGGCGCCGCAGTCCAGGCCGAGGATCAAAGCCTGCGACGGCTCGAGCGTGACATCCACGACGGGCCTCAACAGCGGCTCGTGCGCCTGCAAATGGACATCTCGAGCGCCGGGCGCAAGATCGAATCGGACCCGGATGCTGCTCGCCGGCTTCTCGCCGAAGCGAGCGCTCAGGCCGGCGACGCTCTTGAAGAACTCCGTGCACTATCCCGCGGCTTCGCGCCCCCGATCTTGCAAGACCGCGGGCTGGTTGCCGGGCTGGAGTCGCTCGCTGCGCGCAGCACAGTTCCGGCCACGTTCGAAAGCGGGATTCCGGCCGACACCCGATTCACGCCCGAGATCGAACGCAGCGCGTATTTCGTTGTTGCTGAGTTACTGACCAACGTTGCAAAGCACTCGGGTGCTCGGGCGGTGCGCGTCAGTGTTTTGCTGCGAGACGACCCGTTGACAGATGCCGAGTGGCTTGACCTGTGGGTTTCCGACAACGGAACGGGCGGCGCTTCAATCGAGAACGGTCACGGCTTGGGCGGTCTTGTCGAACGGGTGCACGGACTCCGAGGAACGTTCAACATCGACAGTCCGATCGGCGGTCCGACCCAGATCAGCGCGCACATCCCACTGCCGCGCTGAGACGTCAGCGTTTGCGGGGCGCCCGTATCCTTGACGGGTGACAGATCACGCTCCCTCCCAGCCATTGCGCATCGTGCTCGCCGATGATTCAGTGCTGCTTCGCGAAGGACTCGTCAGGCTGTTCGACGAGGCAGGGTTCGAGACGGTCGGCGCGTTCGGAGACGCAGAGTCGCTGTTGGCTGAGGTGCACGACCTGCAACCCGACCTTGCCGTCCTTGACGTGCGGATGCCGCCGACTTTCCGTGACGAGGGTGTGCAGGCAGCGCTTGAATTGAAACGTCGGATGCCGAGCTTGGGCATCCTCTTACTCAGCCAATACGTCGAAGGCACATACGCGCACGAGCTTCTCGCGGCAGCAGGTGGCGGAATGGGTTATCTGCTGAAAGACAGGGTCACGAGCCTCGATGACCTGACGGATGCTGTCACTCGCGTTGCAGCGGGCGGCACCGTGCTCGATCCGCAGGTGGTGCGTGAGCTGCTCGGACGCAGGCACGATCCGCTCTCTTCGCTCACGCCGCGTGAGCGCGATGTGCTTCAGTTGATGGCGGAGGGGCGCACCAACACGGGCATCTCACAGCGCCTCGTGATCGGCGTAGGAGCGGTCGAGAAGAACGTGACGTCGATCTTCCAGAAGCTCGGACTTGACGACACCGGGTCGGACCATCGCAGGGTGCTTGCCGTTCTTGCCTGGCTGCAACGTTGAGGCGTCAACGGCTGTTCGCTTGGCTTAGCGCAGTGATGCGATCGACAGGACGGCGGTTTTGAGATTTTTGATGCGCTTCTCATATGTGGCCGCGAGCACAATCAAGATCACGCCGCCGAGTCCGAGCCACAGCCACCATGGCACGGCCGCGTATGCCGACGAGATCCACGGCCACAGTTGAGCGACGGCGTGCACGATGAGCACGATGCTGGCGATGATCAGCGGCGCTTGCAGACGCCGAATCGCAGCCGTCACGATGATGACGATCGCGACGACGCCGAGTCCGACGATGCGCCACAGCGCTGACTCGGACAAGTCCGGCAGCAGCGATGGAATCAGCAGGACCGCGCACGCTGGCCCGAGTTGCTGCCAGCTTCGCGCGCGTGGATTCGCATCCATGCGCACGAGACCGGCCGCGCCCAGCGCGAGTGCGACGGGCACCGTGACCAGTTCGAATGGGTCGACGTTGAAAGTGAGAAGCGCGCTGACGCCGGTGACGAACATGGCGGCAAGGCTGCTCCACTCGAGCGGGCGGGAGGTTCGCATACCGCCCAGCGCCACGGATGCGACATGACTTGCGCCCAGTAGGCAGATGCTGAGAAGCGCTCGGACACCGACGTGCTGATCGAGGCCGACTGCGACGGTTTCGGCAATCGCGAAAACGGCCACAACAGCGACGACGAGCGTCTGCGGAAGCCAGCGCGGAGCATCCGCGCGGCGCATCCAGAACACGCACACGACGATCGCGCACGCGATGCCAGGCGCCAACCAGCCCTCAAGCTGAACGCCGGCGCCCCCACGCGCCTGCGTGCTCAAAACTGACCGAATGGCTCCTGTGCCCAGAGCCGCGACGACTCCGGTCACCGCCATGATCAGGCGCAATCGCACGCCGCGCACCACAGCAGGAACCAGCACGGCCGCCAGCCCGATGAGCGCTCCGACGATGACGAGTGTCAACGGGCGCGGCCCGCCCTCCTGGGCATTCCCGGTGCTCAGCAGCATGCTGGGAATCGTCGCAATGGCAGCCGCGACCGCCACCAGCGCATTGCGGCCGCCCACCCCGGTTGTGGTGGTTCGCAGTCCCGCCGCGAGCGCCGCCAGAATCAGGAGTGCAACGGCGATCGGGAGCGTGTACGGTTCCACGTCCGTCACACCGTGAGCGCTGAGGAAACTCCACAGCGCCGCGACGGCGAGCGGGAGACCCGCCCACGCCAGCTGACGTCGGCCGGTTTTTCCGGTGATCGGGTTGTCGTGACCGCATGCGAGCAAGACGGGCACGGCCGCGGCGATGAGGAACGTAACCCAGCGAACATCGCTCGGGAGCACAGCTGCCAACACGAGGATCAGAACGCCGGTCAGTGCCGTTGCGCCATCCCAAAGGTTGTGGAGCGTTTTCGCGGATCGTTCGCCGTGGGTAACGC
>DATMTC010000283.1:0-4286 GCA_035565115.1 Microbacteriaceae bacterium
GGCGGTCTGTGCCCTTCTTGGCGACCCAGAACGGTTGCAGGCATTCGGCGCGGCAGGCCGCGCTCGCGTTGAGTCGCGGTACTCGTGGGCGCGCGTTGCGGCGGAGACCGCGCGTGTCTATCGTTCCACGATCAAACAGGCGCAGGCGCGCTCAGAGCAGGTCAGGAGCGCACTGTGAGCGGAATTCTCCAGACGGGCACGCCAGGCGTGCTGCCGTCGACGGATGCGCCCGAGTTGGTGCGCGAGCATATCCTGTCGACGGCGCCTGCGTTGCGCGCGCTGTCAGAACAGTCAGAGAGATTGGCCGGCTGGGCGCGGGAACTCGCCACCAGGCTCAGCAGCGGCCACCGGCTGCTCGTTGCGGGAAACGGTGGCTCGGCCGCCGAAACGCAACACCTCACCGCGGAGCTCGTCGGACGGTTCTCGCGAGACCGTCGGCCGTTCTCTGCGATCGCGCTGAGCGCAGAGACCTCGAGCATCACAGCGATCGGAAACGACTACGGTTTCGACGATGTGTTCGCCCGTCAGGTTCGCGCACACGGCCGAAGTGGCGACGTTCTTCTCCTGCTCTCGACCAGCGGGCGCAGCCGCAACCTTCTGAATGCGGCGCGCGCCGCGAGCGAACTGGGGATAACCAGTTGGGCCATGACGGGCGGCTCGCCCAATCCGCTCGAGGTGGCGTGCGACGAAGCAATTGCGCTGGATGCCAGCAATGCGCACGTGCAAGAGGCGCAGCTGGTCGCCGTCCACGCGCTGTGCGTTGCGTTCGACGCCCACATTCTGGGCGAGCAGGGAAGTCAGAACGAAGATCAGAACGAAGAGTTGAGTCAGGAAAGGAGCCGGCCATGAAGATCACTGTCGTTGGCGATACTCTGCTGGACGTCGATGTTCGGGGCACGGCCGAGCGACTGAGCCCGGATGCTCCTGTGCCGGTGGTCGATGTGGAGACGACGACCCAGCGTGCAGGCGGTGCCGGCCTGGTTGCGACGATGCTCGCGCGCGATGGCCACAGCGTGCGGCTCGTCTCCCCCATGTCGTCTGATTCCGCAGCAGGCCGACTTCGCGCCTGCCTGGCCGGGATCGAGGTGATCTCTGGCCCGTCTGGTGGGCCGACGCCGGTGAAGACCCGCGTCCGGGTCGGCGAGCAGTCGGTCGTGCGGGTCGACGAGGGCAGCAACTCTGCAAACCAGCCAACGGTGACGGGACCGATGCTCGACGCGGTGTCGGAAGCCGACGTCATCATCGTCGCAGACTACGGCAGAGGGCTTACAACCCACGCGAGGTTGCGGGAGCTGCTCGAACGGCGAGGAGCATCCGTGCCGCTGGTCTGGGACCCGCACCCGAAGGGCGCCACACCCGTTGCCAGCACAACCGTTGCAACTCCGAACCTCAGCGAGGCCACCAGCGTTGCTGGACTGAGCGCAACCGGGGTGAGCGGAGCAGCCCTCGCTGCCGCTGTGCTTCACGACAGGTGGAGATGCGGTGCTGTCGTTGTCACGATGGGTTCGCACGGCGCGCTGCTTCGGTCTGTAGCTGCGCCGGGCGAACCAGCAGGAACTCCGCTCGTCGTACCTGCGACTCCGGTGGCATGCGCCGACCCGTGTGGCGCCGGTGATCGGTTCTCAGCCACACTCGCCGTTGAGCTCGGCCGTGGAGCAGAGCTGGCCGACGCCGTGTGTGCGAGCGTCGCGGACGCCGGCGCATACCTGGCGGCCGGTGGAGTATCTGCCCTGGAGCTGCCACGCGCGGCGGCTCCACTCGGCGGGCCGACATCGGCGTTCCGCATCGCGCACGAGATACGGGAGAGCAGGGGAACAGTTGTTGCAACAGGCGGATGCTTCGATCTGCTGCACGCGGGACACATCCGCACGCTCACCGCAGCCAGAGCACTCGGCGACTGCCTGATCGTGTGCCTGAACTCGGACGATTCGGTCAGACGACTGAAAGGAGCAGAACGGCCGATTGTGGCAGAGCGCGACCGCGCCGACCTTTTGCTGGCACTCGAATGCGTTGACGGCGTGGTGATCTTCGACGAAGACACACCGGAGGCCGCGATCAGACGGCTGCAGCCCGACGTGTGGGTGAAAGGCGCAGACTACGCGGCCGCAGACCTGCCTGAGGCGACCGCGCTCGCCGATTGGGGTGGCCAGGTTGTCACCGTGCCGTTCCACCCCGGGTATTCGACCACTCACCTGGCAGCCGTTCTGGCAAACGCTGGATAGTCGGCAATCGCCGAAGAATAGGAGACGAATCATATGGTTTCGACCACTGTTTCGACCACGCAGAAGCCCCTCGGCCGCATCATCGTCACGGGAGGAGCATCCGGTCTGGGTCTCGCCACCGCGCGAGCGATCGCGGCAGCGGGTGGCACACCAGTGATCTTCGACCGCGACACCGCCGAGCAGGACGAATTCGCCTCGCGGCATGTCGACGTCTCAGATCGGGCGATGCTCGAGGCAGCCGTGACCGACGTGGCAGACGAGCTCGGTGGACTCGATGGGCTCGTGACCGCCGCAGGCATCGACCGTTGCGGCAGGC
Source organism: Microbacteriaceae bacterium (assembly GCA_035565115.1). Lineage (GTDB taxonomy): Bacteria > Actinomycetota > Actinomycetes > Actinomycetales > Microbacteriaceae > Rathayibacter_A. The sequence goes on from DATMTC010000283.1 coordinate 2,539, forward strand.
TGCAGGATGTGCCAGCCGACGAGTGGGAGAAGGTCATCGGCGTCAACCTGCTCGGGACGGTTTCAGCGGTGCGTGCTGTCTTGCCGCACCTGACGGTCTCACACGGCCGCGTCGTGACGGTCGCGTCGTCGCTTGCGCTCAAGGCGGTCTCGGATGCGACAGCGTATTGCGCGTCGAAGTTCGGCGTTCTCGGATTCTCCCGCGCCCTGGCAGCGGAGACGAAGGGTGAGATCGGTGTCACAACGCTCATCCCGTCTGGCATGCGCACGAGATTTTTCGATGACAGGGACGACAAGTACAAGCCCCCGGCCGATGCCAAGCTGAACGAACCAGAGAACGTGGCGGCCGCGGTGGTCTTCGCACTACAGCAGCCGGCCGGATGCGAAGTCAGAGAACTGGTGATCTGTCACGAAGAAGAGGAATCCTGGCCATGATTGGCCGTCGACCGTGACTGCCCGAGCAGGTCGATGAGGTCGTCGTACACACCGTCCGGTGGCACATCCGCCACAAAGGAGACGTCGTGTTCGCAGCGCTCGGCTGTCCACCCCACCTGGGTGCAGTCTCGGCCGCACTCCGGGCAGTTCGTCACCCAGGAGATGTGCACGCGGTGCCGTGAGCGGCCGGCCGGCCCGGCGCTGATCACGTTGCCGCACCAGTAGACACCAACGGTCCTGGTGCCAAGTGCCCCGGCTAGATGCCGTGGGCCGCTGTCGCTGCCGAGCACGACATCCGCGATGCCCAGCGCACCGACAAGCTGGCCGAGCGTGAGCGTGCCGGCGACGGAGCTCACCAGTCGTTCCTGGCTCGTCGCCAGTGCCGCGGCCGCGATGATCGCCTGGCAGGTCTGCACGTCCGTCTCGTCACCGACCAGCACGACCTGAAGGCCGTCCTTGGCGCATCTTCTGACCACATCGGCAAATCGTTCGACCGGCCAGCGCCGTCTCGGGTCCGTCGCACCAGGGTGGATGACGACGAGTCCGGCTGAGTCGATCAACAGGGTGCGTCGAGCCCACTCGGCTTCCCCGTCGCGCATGGCAAGCCGCGGTTCAAACGTCACCGGTCGCGCTCCGGCGAGCGAAGCGATCTCGAGGGAGCGCATCATCTCGTTCTGGTAGTAGATGTACGGGATCGATCGTTCGAGCTTCGCCGCATCCGGGGTTCGTGTTCCGATCGTGTGCCGGGCGCCGAGCCGCAACAGGAAGGGGTTCGACCATCTGCCTCCACCGTGTGCTTGCACGGCAAGGTCGAATCGGTCTGCACGCATCCGATCGAAGAATTCGTCGATGACCGCGGAATTCTCGTCTTCGCCAGGCCGCACTCCCCTAGTCGGCGGCACAACGACGACGCGATCCGGCCCGCCCTTGCGACCATCGAGCAGCTGGGCGTGTGCGGGCGTTCCGAGCATGGTGATCTCTGCTTGGGGATACGCGGCCGCAAGTGACTGCACAGCAGGCAGCGCGAAAAGCACGTCTCCGATGCCCCCGCCTCTCAAGATCGCGATCCGTCTGACCTCCTCGAACGGTTCTGCAAGCGGTGCAACAAGCGGATACTGATCGGTCTCGAAAATGCGCATGTTGTCCGTTCTCCTTCTGACACTGCTCCCTCTCCCATTCCCACCGCAGCGCGTTCTCCAAACCGATCGATCGGCCGTGTAAACGCGATCGCGAACGGGTACAGGTGCAGACAAGCGAAAGATCAGCAGAACCCGACGACGACCGACAGGAGTGACCATGACTCGAACGCTGCCG
>DATMTC010000284.1:0-2465 GCA_035565115.1 Microbacteriaceae bacterium
TCGGCTTGTCGCCGAGGGTGGAAGCGCTGGCGGCCTGCTCATGGGCGCGGTCGCCAACCTTGCACCAGACACGTTCGCCGGCATCCTCGCCAGCGTTCCGTTCGTCGACCCGCTGACCTCGATACTCGATCCTTCACTTCCCCTGACAGTGATCGAGTGGGATGAGTGGGGCGACCCGCTGCACGACGCAGACGTGTACGCGTACATGAAGTCATACTCGCCATATGAGAATGTGCGGCCGGACGCGCACTACCCGCGCATCCTCGCACGAACGAGCCTGAACGACACTCGCGTGCTGTACGTCGAACCTGCCAAATGGGTGGCGAGGTTACGTGAAGTCGGCGCGCCCGTCATGCTCAAAACCGAAATGGCCGCCGGTCACGGCGGCGTCAGCGGTCGTTACGCAGCGTGGGAAGAACGCGCGTGGGAACTGGCGTGGGTGCTCGACGTGCTCGGGCTCGCATGGGCTCAGCCGAAGAGCAGCGCCGCCTCGTCGTAGCGGTACTGCGGAACGGTGTTGAGCCCGACAGTCGCGTCGGCGATCGACACGTTCACAACATCCGTGCCGCGCAGTGAGACCATCGAGCCCCACTGCTCGTTCTGCACTGCGTCGATGGCCGACATGCCCAGTCGCGTGGCGAGCACGCGGTCGTATGCGCTCGGCACGCCGCCACGCTGAATGTGGCCGATCACCGTGGCACGGGACTCGATGCCTGTGCGCTCCTCGATGATCGGGGCGAGGAGTTCGCCGATTCCGCCGAGCCGCGGTCGGTTGAACGCGTCAAGGCCCTTGTGCGAGTGCGCGCCCTCCATCGTGTCGAGATGAAAACCTTCCGAGACGACGATGACCGGGGCGCGGCCGCGCGTGCGCACGCTCTCGACCCATTCGCAGATCTGGTCGATCGATTGCGGCTGCTCCGGAATCAGGATGGCGTGCGCGCCGCCCGCCATGCCGGAGTGCAGCGCGATCCACCCGACGTGGCGGCCCATCACCTCGACGATCATGCAGCGCTGATGAGACTCGGCTGTTGTGCGCAACCGGTCGATCGCCTCCGTCGCGATCTCGACGGCCGTGTCGAACCCGAATGAGTAGTCTGTGGCCGCCAGGTCGTTGTCGATGGTCTTGGGCACGCCGACGATCTTGAGACCGGCGTCGGTGAGTCTGCGCGCGGCGGTCAGCGTGCCTTCTCCCCCGATGGCGATGACCGCGTCGATGCCGTTCTCGTCGAGGGTGCGCTGGATGTTCTCCGGCCCGCTGCCCTCGCCCTCGAATGGGTTCGTGCGGCTTGAGCCGAGAATCGTTCCGCCCTGCCTGGAGAGTCCGCGCACGCTGTGCCGGTCAAGCGGCATGATGTCGGCGTTCACAACGCCCCGCCATCCGTATCGGAATCCGGCGAACTCCTGGCCGTATACCCGGTCCCCCTTGAGGACCGCGCCACGGATCACTGCGTTCAATCCGGGGCAGTCGCCACCGCTCGTCAAGATACCGATCTTCACCTGTGTGCCTTTGTGCCTTTCCAACGCCCCAGTAAGATCATGCCCGAGGCGAGCCCATGCGCCAAAACCGCCTGTCGTCGCCGAGCGTGCCTAAATGGAAACGTCGATGCCGAGCGCCCGGGCAACCTTGGACGAACTCGTCGATATCTCAGCACCAGCATCCAGCAGGATGCCCTCGATCGCGTCGAGCAGTTTAGCCCGTTTCGCGCGGGTGTCCGGCGCTGCCGCCAGCAATTCGACCTCCCATTCACGCCAGGCGCGCTGCGAACCGTCGATCAGGTTCTCCGCTGTGACGTGGTCGTCGCTCAACTCAGCAACCGGGTAGCCCGCAGCATCGAGGAGCCTGCGGTTCTCGCGGTGGTTGACGACGCGAGCAACCGGACGCAACTCGTGTGCGCCCGCCAGGTGTTCGACTTGCGCGCGGACTTCGGCCGGAACCTCATCCGGCCCGCCCGCCTCGAGCGGCCAGTGCAGTTCGGTGCGGCCCTCGTCGGCCGGCTGCTTAGACTTGATGTGCCATCCGGCGTCTGAACCGCCCTCGCGCCTGCGCAGCGCCGTGCGACCACGTGCAAGGTGGAACTGCGCCGTGTCGTAGTACACAGCGTTCAGCTCGATGATCTCGATCGCCTCGACTACGGCGATCGGTCGCGCTCCGATGAGGTCCGGCACTTCGATGCTTTCGCCGACGTCATACTTGCGTTCGATCTCCATCTGACTGCTGTGACTCATACATCTTGTCTAGCGCAGCCGGGCGCGCGTCTCCAATCCAAGCGGCGTTCGTTGCGCGACCGAGACCAGAGCACCGGTGTCGCGATTGTTCAAGTCGTGCCGGGCCGCAATCGAATACCGTTGGCGCATGAGCACAGCAGAGACCATCAACGCGCGTTTCGAGGTCACCGGATGGGACCCGTGCGAACTTCCCGATCTCGGTGGCGACTGGGTCGGCGCGGTCACCATGCGCAAGGTTT
>DATMTC010000285.1:0-4538 GCA_035565115.1 Microbacteriaceae bacterium
TCCGGTCCTCTGTGTACCGGTACGGAATAAACAACAGGACGCCTAGACTGGCCCGCTGCTCGTCATCCATGCCGCCCTCGACTCACTTCGCCCATTTGATGCCACGAGGTTCACACCCTACGTCAATGCTATCGATCCGAACCGCTCATCCTGACACTGTTGCCCTTCGCGTCGTTTGGAACTATAGTAAGGTTTCCTGACTACTTAAGGAAACTTCATGTATAACATCGTCTTGTTCCTGCACCTCATCGGCGTGGTTCTGCTCGTCGGTTCTGTGACGATCACGTTGGTATCGACGCTGCGTGTGCAGACGGCGAAGACGGTCGCCGAACTGCGATCACTGACCGCTGCGACAAAGCGCATTGAGGTGGTGCTTGCACCGGCGATGGTGATCCTCATCGCGTCCGGCCTCTACATGGTCTCCCAGCACTCGGATCGCGGAGTCGTGCCATGGACCGCCGGCTGGGTAATCACGTCCTTGGTCGTCGCGGTCCTGCTCGGGGTCATCGGAAACACGATCGAGGCGAGAGACGCCAAACGCTTGCACGTTGCGATCGCGAATGCGTCGGACGAGCGGCCGCACGACGAACTGCGCCTGCTGCAGTTGGCATCCAGCCCGATCTACTCGGTCTTCTTCGGCTCGTCTCAGGTCGTGGCGTTGCTGTACATGATGACGAACAAGCCTGGCCTCGCGGTTTCGATAGTCGCATGCGTGATCGCCGCGGTCGTCGCATTCGCTGCGGCCGCCATCCGGATGCGATCGGTCCGGCGAGTCACGCGCACTGCGGTCACCGACGTCGTTTAAGTCACGCTGGGTCGCGCCGAACCGCGCCGAATCGCGCGATTTCGGCCCTGCCTGATGTCGATTTAAGCTGTCGTCGTTCGACGAGTTCATATGCACGTTCGGCACGGAGCGCATGCTCCGCTGTCGGCATCTGAACAAGGAGGACGATCATGGCAGACGTAACCACCGTCGCAAGCTCAGACTCATCGACATCCGCGCAGGCAGGAGCGATCCGTCGCGCGTGGCATGCGCGTGCTGCCTGGGCGAAGCGGCATGAGCTTGCTCGGGCCGAGCGAAAGCGTGCCAGGCTGGAGGATCGCGCGCCGGGCATTCTCGACCCAGATACCCCGCTGGCCGTGCGGCGATTCGGATTCGCACCAGGCATGTTTCGTTAGGCGGCTTTGCCTACCGGCGACGGTCTACCGCTGCGACGTGCCGAGCCCGGCCTGAATCTGCCGGATGATCGAGCCGAGGATCCCGGATGCAAGAAGTCCAGAACCGAGCGGACCGGCTTGGTCTGCGCCAAGCGGTGGCAGCCGCTGAAGCGCAACGCGGGCGTCAGCATCCAGGTGCTCGAGTTGCCACGAGATCTCGCCGGTGATCTCGCCAGTGATCTCGCCAGTGATCTCGTCAGTGATCTCGCCAGTGATCTCGCCAGTGGTCGCTGCTGGCTGATCCGAGGCCGCCAGGCCGACCGCTTTCGCAGCGTATGCTGCCGCGCCGAGAGCGTGCGCGCCCATGTGAGCGACACCGGATGCCTGGGCTGCTGCTCGCGCGGCGCAGTCCGCCGCCCATGCTGCCACGATGCGGCGGTCGGATTCGCTCAGAGACTGCGGGGAAGGCACGCCAGAATCTTCGCACACCGGTTCACGGGGCTGGGTGGGCGAGGATCTTTCCCAGTAACTCGTGCAGGTCGCGGCGTTCTGAGTCGCCAAGCACCCCGATGCTCCGCGAGAACACCTCTGCTGCGACGTCGTGGCCGACCGACAGCAGCCGCTCACCCTCCGGTGTCACGTAGTGCTGGTAGCGTCTGCCCGGGCCGGGTGTGCGCACGATCAGCCCGTTGACCTCCATCCCGGTCGCCATCACGCCAAATGACTGCTCGCTCTGAAACGTCTCGGCCGCCAGCCGACGCGCGGTTTCCCCCGGCTCGTGGTTGATCGCGCGTAACGCGTCCCACTGCACAAGGGTGATCCCAAGCTTGCGAAGCCGGGAATCGAGTGCGCGATGGTGACGCCACTGCACCTGCTTGATGTTCCGGCCGATGGCTTCGAAGCTGGCATCCATGCCCACAGCTTAGGCGAAATCTCTTGCGTAACTAAATGTATTGATTTACTGTAGGCAACCAGGGCGTAAAACAAGGAGACCAACATGAACACCGCCGTGAAACATCTGCAACACGGGCTCGACATCGGCTTCAGCGAGCTGGGCGATGGTCGCCCAGTGCTCGTCATCCATGGCGGTGGCGGCCCGGCGACCGTCTCGGGCATCGCACAGCAACTCAGCGACGACTATCGAACCGTGACGCCAACACTTCCAGGATGGAATGGCGCGTCACGACCGGACTGGCTGACCAGAATCGATCAGCTCGCCACCGCTCTACTGGAGCTGCTCGAAGCGGAGGGACTGCGCGAGCTGGCCGTCATCGGCTCATCGATCGGCGGCTGGATCGCGGCCGAGATGGCCATCCGCGACCACGACGCCGGCCGGATCACTGGCCTCGTGCTTGTCGACAGCGTCGGCGTCGCGATCCCTGGCCAACCCATCCGTGATTTCTTCTCGCTGGATGCCGCAGGTATCGCCCGATACTCGTTCGCCGACTCTGACCGGTTCTTCACCGATCCAACCACTGTGCCTGAGGCGCAAAAGTCCGCCCAACAGGCCAACATGGTCAGCCTCAAGCTGCTGGCGGGTGACCCGTACATGCACGACCCTGAGCTGCTTGACAGGCTGACGCAGATAGGCATCCCGACGCTCGTGATCTGGGGAGATTCGGATGGCATCGTGACCCCGGCATACGGGCGAGCCTTTGCCGACGCGTTCGCGCATGGCCGGTTCGAACTCGTGGCGAACGCAGGTCACCTGCCGCAGATCGAGCAGCCGACGGCGACCCTCGAATTGATTCGGAACTATCTGCAGCAGACCGAGGCGGCCGACGCGATCACGTTCGCGCGAGAGGCATGAACACGTCGCCTTCGATCGACACGATCACGTCTGGTGCGTCCAGATGAGCGCCGTTGCGTGTGCAGTTCAGGCGCCGTACCTGCGGTGTCGCCCTGCGTAGCTGCGTAGCTGCGTATGGCCAGTCGGGCAGCCCGGCCGTGTAGAGGTGCTGGTGGCGGCACTGATCTCCGGCATCCTTCTCGTCCGCGTGCTCAATCGACCATTCCGCGGCGCAGCGGGATAAGGAACCGTCGGCCGTGGGTTGCGGAACGAATTCTTAATACCTAGGCTGTCGAGGTATGAAGAACAGCGTGGATGGCACACCGACTGTGGAATGGCCGCGCAGCGACTCCCGCTATCGCCAAGTTGCTCGCGCGTTGATCGGATCGCTCATTCTCTCTGTCGCGTTCTGTCTCTACAGCTTCATCACCAAAGAGGTTCGCTGGCTCTATGTGACCGAACCGTGGAGGGATGATCCATATGATGCGTTGAGGTCCTTCGATTTCGTCGCCGTCACCGTGCCAACTGTTCTCGCTGCGTGGCGCTTCGCGCTCTCTGGTACTGCCCCACGGGTCTCCGTGCAGCGGATCGTCGACCTCACACGTGCGTGCTACCTGCTGGCGGGACTGATCCTGGTCATGATCGCCTCCGAATGGCTCAGCGTCGTGCTACGCACCCACGTTGACAGTTGGAATACGACCACATTCATGCTCATGTGGGTTCTCGCTGCCTTTACCGTTGCTACCCTCGCCGTTTTCGTCCTCCTCGCCGTCGCCCGCAGAGCTCTCGCCTCCGTTCAAGCGCCCGGACGCCCGGATTGGCTGGATGATGGCGTGTACTTCCTCAGGATCTGCGCTCGAATAGCAGGGCCGGCTCGGCGATCCATCCTTGCCGCGGCGCACTGGATCGATCGCTTCGCCGCCGGCTGGATCCGTCGATATCCGCTCACGTTCCTGTGCGCAGTTGCCGTGCTTCTGGCGATCATTGCAGATACGAACCAAATCGTCCAAGAGGGTTACACCGTCGATTTCGCGATCTACTTCCTCACCGTCAGCGCTACCGGCTACTACGCCTTCTTCGCAATCGTGAGCCGCTACCTGAACCTCATCGCCATACCGCCGCTCACGCAGCATCCTGCCCGGTTCGCAGGCATCACGACGGCAGCAAGCATCCCGCTGACCGAAGCATTCCGGCAATACCTCAGCTGGGTCATCGGGGTGCGCGGTGACATCGAAACGCCGGCCCAGTTGTATCTGCTCACCGCGGTCATCGCTGCCGCCACCGCTACCGTGACACTGATCACCGGCCTCATCACATCGCGGACTACATCGACGGTCTAACCCGCCGACTGCGTGTGAGCTCACGATCTCCGTCGAGCGGCGGATGTCTCACGTCAGAGTGTTTCGTATCGTGGACGCCATGTCACCCAGCGAGAGCGAAGAACGGAAGGCCAACCGGAGGTCGGTCTGCGGAACGCGGAGTGGAGGGATCGCGATCGGACTAGCGATCGGAGTCGTTTTGGGGATCGCAATGCACAACCTCGGCGTCGGTATCGCGATCGGCATCGCTTTTGCCATCGCGGTTGAGGCGG
>DATMTC010000286.1:0-3860 GCA_035565115.1 Microbacteriaceae bacterium
AAGTCGACGGCGCTTGTCGGGGTCAACGGCGCCGGGAAGTCGACGCTGGTGAAGTTGCTCGCTGGATTCTATGCGCCGTCGGCGGGCAGGGTCATGCTCGACGGTGATTCGTTGACGGAGGCCGACCGGCTCGCCTGGCAGCGACAGGTTGCGATTGTCTTCCAGGACTATGCACGTTATGACCTCACATTGCGACAGAACATCGCGATGCAGGCATCCGATGGCTGCGATGGTGACGATACGCAAATGATCCGGGCGCTGCGCGACGTGGGTCTGGGTGACACCTTCGACGCACTTGCGTTGGGGCTCGATACGCCGCTGTCCCGATTGTTACCGGGCGGAACCGATTTCTCCGGCGGGCAGTGGCAGCGCCTCGCGCTGGCGCGCGCCCTCTTCGCACTGTGGCATGGCGCACGCATTCTCGTGCTCGATGAACCTACGTCGCAGATGGATGCGCGCGGCGAGGCCGAGTTCTACGCGAACTTCCTCAAACTCACCCACGGCGTCACGACGCTGATCATCTCTCATCGCTTCTCATCCGTACGGCAGGCCGACACGATCGCTGTACTCGACGGCGGAAGAATCGCCGAGCTTGGTTCGCATGCACGGCTCGTGGCGCACGGCGGTCATTACGCGAGGATGTACGCCGCCCAGTCGTCGCGTTACGCGCTGAGCTGAAGGAAACGGACCACTGATGAAGCGAACCCTGTACGCGATCCGCGTGATCCTGGTCCTGTCCTGGGCGATCGACAAAAAGCGCCTCATCATCGGGGCCGGACTCCTGCTGTTCGGCAGCCTGGCCCAGCCAGGCGTGGCGATCTTCGTGCGAGATCTCACCAACGCGACTATTGCGGATCGTCCTGCACTGGTACTGATTGCGTTGTCAGCTGGCCTCGCCTTCTGCATCACGGGACAGTTGATGCTCGCCCACTTTGGGCACCTTTGGTACTTCGAACTCGGTGAATTGGACGAGATCGAACTGAGCAAGCGGGTGTCGAAGGCGATCCACAACGAGCAGCCGCTGGACGAGATCGAATCGGCCGAGGTTGCAGACAAAATCGAACTGCTGCGACAAGACGTCGCGGGTGCCCGCGTCACCCTTGAAGCAACGATCAGCCTCGTCGCGGTTGCAAGCCAGTTGGTGATCACCTGCGTGCTGCTCGTCACCGTCAGCCCGTGGCTGCTTCTCCTCCTGGTTGTCGCGGCCGTCCCGGTCATCACCACGAGCGCATCGGAGAAACCGGTGCAGAACGCGCGAAAAGAGTCGGCAGCGTTCACTCGCCGCATCCGCAATCTGAGAGACGCGTCTACCACGGCGGACCGTGTGAAGGAGATCCGCCTCGGTGGCGGCGCCGAACGCGTCCGGACTCTTCACGATGAGGCACAGCAGGGCCTGGCTGCGACTATGGCGAACGGATACCGGCGCTACTACGGTGTGCGGGTGCTCGGCCAGTTGCCCTTCGCTCTGGCTCTGCTCGGCGCGATCGCCTACACCGCATGGCTCACCCTCCACGGTTACAGTAACGCCGGCCAGTTCGTCATGGTGCTCGCCCTCATCACACAGGTTGGCGGGCAAGTCGCCAACGCGCTTCAGCACCTCAACAACGTTGGCCTGTCCGCGACCGGCCTGGAACGCATCGAAGAGCTGAGCCGGAGCCGGACGCAGCAGCACGAGCAAACGGCCACCGCGCCGATGCGCGACCGCCTCACCCGCGGACTACTGCTCGATCGTGTCAACTACCGGTATCCAGGCAACACTGCGCTGAGCCTCACCGATATCACTATCGATATTCCGGCCGGGACCTCGGTGGCAGTAGTCGGTGAGAACGGCGCGGGCAAGAGCACCCTGATCAAGGTGATCCAAGGGCTCTACCGACCCAGCAGTGGCCGCATTGCCATCGACGGCCAGCCGCTCGATTCCTTCCGAAGGGACGATTGGCACCGCGCAACTGCCGCACTGTTCCAGGACTTCGTGCACTTTGCGTTCCGCGCACGCGAGAGCATTGGAGTCGGAGACATCGACCGCATCGATGACCCTTCCGCGGTCCAGGTCGCGATTGATCGGGCACAGGCCCGCTCCGTTACCGACCGTATCGGCAACCTCAACACCTACCTTGGACGCGACTACCGCGACGGTGAAGAACTCTCCGGAGGGCAGTGGCAGACCATCGGTCTCGCCCGCTCACTGGTCAAAGACAGCCCGCTCGTTCTCACTCTCGACGAGCCCGGTCACTCACTCGACCCCGAGTCCGAGCTTCGCATGATCGACGCCTACGAGACCGCCGCCCACGACTTCGCCACCCGCACCGGCGCCATCACCTTCTACGTCACGCACCGTCTATCCAGCGTCCGATCGGCAGACCTCGTGCTCGTTCTCCGCAACGGCCGGATCGACGCTATCGGCACCCACGACGAACTCATCAAGAGCGCGGGCTACTACTCCGAACTGTTCACCATGCAAGCCGTCGCCTACACCGACCCGGTCGCCGACTAGCAACGGGGTGATCTGCCGTCAGGCGTTGTGTCGTGCGTAGTGGCGGCGCGCCTTCATGCGATTGCCACACTCAGACATCGAGCACCATTTGGCCGTGTTCGGCTTGCTGTGGTCGATGAGGAACTTGTTGCAGTCCGGGTTCGCGCACGGTCTCAGCCTCCCGGGGAGTTCCCGCGCGATCTGCGCCCACTCGATCACGAGTCTGGCCTGCTCTGGCACACCTTGGGGCGCGTCGAGAATCCACTCGAGTCCTTGTTCGGTGAAGACAGGTCGTTGGCGCACGTTCTTCAGATGACGCGCTAGGGTCTGCGGTTCAACCTTCCCGCGGATCACGGCCTGCAGGTCGTCTCTCGTGGCGGCGAGTTCTGGATTTGCCAGCGTCTCCACGATCTCACCGTCGATGACAGGAGCACTGTTCAGCACAGCCAGGAGATTCTCTTCCGCGTCACGCACCTAACCAGTATAAGCAAGTTGACAGGTTAGAACAGCGCGTTGTACGATTCTAACTCGTTAACGCCGATGAGTCGGTTAGAGTCGCCAGAGTTCTGCTGGACGACCTATGGAAGGAAGTCCCCTCGTGAGCATCGCCGTGATCGTTGGCCATCCCGACCTCACGAGGTCCCGCGTCAATGCCGCGCTAACGGAGGCGTCGCGCTCGTTGCCGTCCGTCGACGTTCGCGTTCTGAGCACCTTATACCCGGACGGCCACCCGGACGTACCGGTCGAGCAGTCGGCGCTGGAAGCGGTTGACGACATCGTTCTGCTCTACCCGACCTACTGGTACGCAGCACCGGCACTGCTCAAGCGGTGGCTGGACGACGTGCTCGCGCGCGGCTGGGCATACGGCACCGGTCGACCGGGCGCGCTGGCCAGGAAGTCGCTGCGAGTGGTGACCACCACGGGCGGCGCCGACGAGGCATACAGTCCCGGCGAGCTGCACAGCTTCGCGTACGACGACATCCTCGCGCCCCTGAAAGCGACCGCGCACCGCCTCGGAATGATCTGGCAGCCACCGCTCGTCATCCACGGCGTCCGAGATCTGAGTGACGACCAGCTGACCGAGCTCTGCACCACGTTCGCAGAACTGCTCTTAGATGAGCGCGGAGCCGAGCCGTGGCAACGAAGCGTCGCGTGACTCGCTCCAGGCGCATCGGGAACGTTGACATGGGCGACGAGCACGACGGATCAATCGATTCCGCGGTGGCGGGCATCTGCGACTCACGAGCATACTGAGCCCATGGCATCCACAGACCTAGAAGCGAGGCTCGACGTCGACCTCGCCGTGATCGGCTTCGGCAAGGGCGGCAAGACGCTTGCCGCCACGATGGCGAAGGCTGGCAAGCGCGTCGCGATGATCGAGCAGTCC
>DATMTC010000287.1:0-2862 GCA_035565115.1 Microbacteriaceae bacterium
CGGTGACGGCCTGCCAGGACCGACGGATGCCTGGACGACGTTGGCCGGGCTCGCGCGCGACACCGAGCGCATCAGGCTCGGAACCCTCGTCTCGTCCGTGACGTTCAGGCATCCGGGCATTCTTGCGATTCAGGTTGCGCAGGTCGATCAGATGTCAGCTGGGCGCGCAGAGCTCGGCCTCGGAGCGGGCTGGTTCGAGCGTGAGCATGCCGCATACGGCGTCCCGTTCCCGTCGAAACGCTTTGGCCTGCTCGAAGAGCAACTGCAGGTCATCACCGGCCTCTGGTCGACGCCCATCGGGGAGACGTTCTCATTCGCAGGCGAGCATTATTCGCTGACCGAGTCGCCTGCGTTGCCGAAACCGCTGCAGCATCCGATGCCGGTGGTCGTCGGAGGTGGCGGTCCATCGAAAACGCCGATGCTTGCGGCGCGGTACGCAACCGAATACAACGCCGGCTTTGCCGATGTCACCGAGCTCGGCAAACGGATGGAACGCATCCGGCGCGCGTGCGGTGAGATCGGGCGGCCGCCGGGCGACCTCGTCATTTCCATGCCTGGAACCACCGCGGTGGGGGCGACGGAGGCCGACGTGCGACGTAGAGCGGATGCTGCGGGTCAGGATCGCGAGTCCCTTCGGCGCGCAGGCTTCGCAGGAACAGCGGCCGAAGTCGTCGATCGCATCGGCCTGTTGGGCGAGATGGGCTTCTCTCGTTTCTACTTTCAGATCATGGACATGCACGATCTCGATCAGCTCGACTTCTTGGCGCGCGAGGTCGTTCCTCAGCTGAGCTAGCTGGACCGTCGATTTCGCGCACCCGCGGTCACTACAGGGCGCCGCGGACGGCGTATCTGTGCATCGTGACGCCTTGGTCGAATGAGGCCTGCTCGAGGAGATCGAGCTCGACTGGCTCGTCATGCTCGTCGAACAGTGGTCGGCCGTTGCCGAGGATTACCGGATGGGTGAAGAGGAGCAACTCGTCGAGCAGGTTGGCCCGCAATAGTTGTGTTGCCAGTGTCGCGCCGCCGACCCCGATGTCGCCATCGCCTTCGGCCCGCAGGGTGGCGAGTTGCTGGATAGCGTCGTCGCCGCCGATGATCCGAGTGTCGTAGTCAGCGCTGTCTCGGGTGCGGGAAACCAGTACCTTGGGCATCGAGGTCCAGATCTCGCCGTATTCGCGCATGAAGTCGGGCAAGGACTCGTCGTTCCGAGCGTTCGGCCAGAACGTCTCCATGGTCTCGAAGATGACGCGGCCCTGCACATCCATGGTGAACGCGCGTGCTCGGGCATTGAACTCGCGGTGCAGCGGTTCGCCGATGCGCATCCACTCGCCGCCGCCCTGTTCGCCTGGCTCGCGTTCGATCTTCAGATCCAGGGAGACGTTCATCCAGTACACGAATCGGCCGGGCATGTCCTACCTCATTTTCAAGCGATTGCGCTACGCACCCACACTACTGAGCGGCCGGAAGCTGTCAAGGCAGTAATCCTCGACCCCGCACTGCGGATGCTAGATCAAGCGGGATCAACGTCGACCAGGGCTCGCAGTGCATTGCGAAACGCCTCAGCCTGGGCGTCGGACAACGATGCGAGGAATCGTGTCTCTGCCCTGTGCCGCGCGGCGTCTGCTGAGCGAAGGCTGTCTCGGCCGGCCGGGGTCAGTTCGACGACGTTCTTTCGGCGATCGTCTGGGTGGGTTCGGCGCAGCACGAGACCTGCCGTTTCGAGTTCATCGATCAGCGCGACCATTGTGGTGCGGTCTACCTTGAGCAGCTGGGCGACATCTTGCTGTGACAGCAGTCCCTCGCCGTCGATGGTGGCGAGGATGGCGCACTGTCGCCCGGTCACGCCGTATGGCAGCAACGCCTCGGCCGACAGCTGGGCGAATCGCAGCTGCGCATGTTTCAGCAGGTAGCCGAGGCGGTCGTTGAGCGCATCGCGTCGCGCGGAGATCGAATCGTTCTGCATGTTCTGCACGCTTTGCCTGGCCTTCCCCATCGGACAATCCTATCGTTCTACTGACTGTCAGTACTGCTGACGATCAGCTACACTGAGAAATTATCGATTGGACACATTCATGATTCTCATCACAGGCGGATACGGCTTCATCGGCTCACACGTGGCTCGGGCTCTGCTCGATGCTGGCCAGCGGTGCATGATCGCAACGCACAGCAGGTCGGTTGTTCCGGAAATTCTTGCCCAGGATTTGGGCGCAAATCTGCTCACCCGGTCGCTTGACACAACGGATGCCGCCCAGTGGCGGGAGCTCGCAGCTCACCAGGAATTCACCGGGATAGTGCACTTGGCCGGTGCAGCCATCGACGTCAGTCCGCTTGATCAAGTTCGCAGCAATGTGGCCGGGCTGTTCAACATGCTCGACGCCACTTCAGGCTGGAATCTCGATCGCATCGTCATGGCGAGTTCGATCGGAATCTATGCCGGCGCTGAACCGACGGTCGCCTATCGCGAGGATGCGCCGCTGCCGATGACGGGTCTGCACGGCATCCAGGCGTCGAAGAAGATCCTCGAGATAGTCGCGGACCTCGCAAATCGCGATCGCGATGTGACGATCGCCTCCGTGCGACTGCCAGCCGTGTGGGGGCCGGGCGGCAGGCCGGATTCTCGCTTCTTCGCATTGCCGCGCCTTGTGCATGCGGCCGTGCGTGGCGACGAAGCGCGGGCCGTCGGCGCCGACGCTATCGACCTCTGCTACGTCAAGGACTGCGCACAGGCAATCGCGTCAGTGCTCATGGCGAACCAACTCGATCACACCGTTTACAACGTGGGTTCGGGTCGCGCCACGTCCAATGCAGAGGTAGCGGATGCGATCGGCCGGGTCATTCCCGGCGCCCGGATCACGCTCGACG
>DATMTC010000288.1:0-3562 GCA_035565115.1 Microbacteriaceae bacterium
GGATATGACCGGGTCTGGGACGGACTCTGCGAACTCTTCGATGAGCTGGATGCGGCGGGGCGGAAGGCAATTCTCGGCGGCACCGCCGAGCGCTTTTACGGGATCGGCGCCGAGCAGTTGGCCGCCGCGCGAGAGGCATCCGCGACCGTCGGGAGGTAGTGCGTAAATAGTCGGACAATTACCGCCCGACGTCCGGCCAAACGCGGGGAAAACGCCATCGCGCACGCGAAGTTATGCATATTCATCTGATGTATGGTAAAACATTCACGGTGGCACTCTCGCAAAGGGAGTTGAGCAAACGTTTGACCAGTTCCTGATTTTGGTATAACGTTTGATCGCCGCCTCACCGATGGACTCAATCCCTTCGGCGGACCTTTTCAGCACGAACCAATACACGCAGCAGAACTCAACGAAGGAGTGTCAATGAAGACATCAGTGACTCGTCGAAAGTCATTGACGAGGGGAGCGGCGGCGGCCGGAATCGTCGCGGCCATGGTCATTCTGACGGCATGCAGCAGCGGCGGGTCTGGCAAGGCGGACGCCAATGCCCAGACCGACTCTGGAGGTGCGATCACCGTCTGGGTCGACCCGCCTCGCGTGCCGGCCGCTGATGCGTTCAAGGCGGCGCATCCAGACATCAAGATCAAGATCAACCAGATCGATGGAACGGTCGGCAGCAAGTCACTGCAGCAGCAGTTCGCTCAGTTCAACCAGGCAGGCAAGGGCTGGCCTGACGCGATCTTCTTCCCGTCGAACGACGACATCGCGTGGGCGACGGGTGCGCAGATCAACTACGCGGCCGATCTCACCAAGAGCATGGCGAGCACGATCAAGGGTTACGACAAGGCAGTCATCGAGCCGTGCAACATCGACGGCAAGATCCGCTGCCTGCGCAACGACGCTGCACCTGATGTCTTCTGGTACAACAAGACATTCTTCACCGAGAACGGGTACACGCCTCCGACCACGTGGGAGGAATATGCAACGCTCGCCGTGAAGATCGCCCAGGAGCATCCAGGCAAGATCAGCGGCTTCCTCGGTGACGCGTATGCGCCGGATCGCTACCTGTGGGCAAGCGGATGCCCGACAAACGACCGCCTGTCAGAGACCGAGGTGCACATCAACCTTGACGACGCGACATGCAAGCGTGCCAAGACCATGCTCAGCAGTCTGGTCGCAGGAAAGGCCGTCTCGAATCTCGGGATCTTCGACGCGGACGCAGCCAAGGTTGGCAACGACCTGGTGATGAGCCCTGGCGCTGCATGGTGGGGCGACTACCTCTTCAACCAGACGTGGAAGATTCCGGCAGGCACCATGACGGCGGTCACGCCGCTGAAGTGGCAGGGTGAATCGACGCCGTCCACCGGCGACGAGGGCGGCGGCCTCTGGGGCGTCTCAAGTCACATCAAGGGCAAGCAGTTGGCCAATGCGCTCACGTTCGCAAAGTTCGTCGCGACCGATCCTGCCTGGCAGGTCAAGCTGTCCACGGGACTGCCAGGCTACGGCCCTGTGCAGGACGACTGGATTGCCAAGCAGAAGGCATCCAACTATTTCGCAGACAACGATGCGACCTTCTCGGCGATGAAGGAAGCGACGAAGTATGTCGTTGGACACCACGCATACATGCTCTACAACACCGGTGGCATCTGGACCGAGACGATCACTCCGGCGCTGGTTGCCGGTTCGACATTCGATGCGGCGTGGACCAAGTTCGGCACCGAGCTGAACAACCAGGCCAAGTCGTTCGGTTACACGGTCAAGACGAGCAAGTAGCCCGCTGCGCAGGGTGACGTCGAGCGTTGACGTCACCCTGCGAGCGTTGGCACCCGTTTCAAGCTTTGAGGACGCAGCAATGAGCACTGCAGCAATGAGCACGCAGCGATGAGCACCGATACCGCGACAGTACGCACCCGTCCGCGACAGGAAGCCCCACCGGTACGTTCGTCGTCGCGTGGTCGCATGCGGCTTCACCGCTCAGAGACGCGCGGCGCCTGGATTCTGCTCGCGCCGTATTCGTTCTTCCTGCTCATCGCAGGAATCGTGCCGATCGGATACGCGCTGGTCACAAGTATGCAGAAGGCTCCGACGCCCCTGCAGCCCGAGACCGGGTTCGGCGGCTTCCAGAGCTTCGCCACCGTCATCAACGACTTCCGGTTCTGGCAGACGTTCATCAACATCTTCGGCGTGCTGATCATCTGGTTGCCGATCATGCTGATCGGAATCATCGGACTCGCGTTGCTCGTGCACGCGAGCCCCGGCAGGTTCGGTGGAGCGATGCGCTTCATCTACTACATCCCAGGTGCGCTGGCCGGCATCGCCAACTTTGTGCTCTGGGTGTACCTGCTGAACCCGGCGCAGTCCCCGATCCAGGGGTTCTGGAACATGCTCGGGCTCACAACAATCAAGGCCGTCGTCACCTCGCCAGGTGACCTGTCGCTGATTTTGACCGCGATGCTCTTCTTCCAGGGAATCGGCACCTGGATTCTCGTGGTCAACGGCGGGCTCAACGGTATTCCAGACGAGGTACTCGAAGCGGCGAGCATCGACGGCGCCAACGCGTGGCACGTCGCCTGGCATGTGAAGCTGCCCATCATCCGGCCGTGGATCGCGTACGCGGCGCTGATGAACGTCGCATACGGGTTCCAGCTCTTCCTCGAGCCTCAACTGCTTGACCAGGTGGCGTCAAACGCCCTGCCTGATCAATGGAGCCCGACGCAGCTGGCATACGCGTTCGCGTTCTCCAACTACAACTTTCCAGCCGCAGCGGCCATGTCGTTGATCCTCGTCGTTCTCACGCTTGTGGTCGGCCTGCTCATCGTGTTCCGCAGCGGACTGTTCGGCGACGAGGAGAAGTGATGGCACGCACGAAGATCGTGGAACGAGCGGCCGTGCCCGTCGGCAGCAAGGCGTGGAGCGCAGGACGCATCGCCCGCATCGCGACGATGCTGTTGGTGGCGGCCGGCTTCACGCTGCCGATCATCGGCTTCGTCGCGATGGCGTTCAGGAACGAAGATGACGTCGCGGCAGGCAAGGGTGGATTCCTCGGTCTTGCAGGCGTCTCATTCCAGAACATGTTGCACAGCTGGGGCCAGGTCGACGGGTTCGGCCCTGGCGGTGGCGCGTTCCTCACCTGGATGGGCAACTCGCTGATCGTGTCGGTCTTCGGCGCCCTGCTCGCTGTTGTCGCGGCGATTCCGGCCGGGTACGCGCTTGCCAGGCTGCGCTTCCGGTTCCGTCGCGCCGTGCTGTTCGTCACGTTGCTTGCGATGGTGATGCCGAACACGGTTCTGGTGATCCCACTGTTTCTCGAAGTGAGCGCAATCAACGCCGTCGGGCAGCTGTGGCCGGTCATCCTGATCATGGGTTTCTTCCCGTTCGGCGTCTATTTGGCATACATCCACTTCATGACGACGATGCCGGCCGAGCTCGTCGAGGCCGCCCGCATCGACGGGCTGAGCGAGGTCTCGATCTTCCTTCAGGTGGCAACCCCGATCTCGAAGCAGGCGGTCGCACTCGTCGCGTTCTTCTCGTTCGTGGCCAACTGGACCAACTACTTCCTTCC
>DATMTC010000289.1:0-1714 GCA_035565115.1 Microbacteriaceae bacterium
CTCGGCGAGATCCCAGAGCCGGTGACGTCCGTCGCGTGCGACGACGGCGACCTCGCCCTGACGGTGCAGAAAATCAAGCATGTGCACCGTCTGGTTGGGCCCGAACCAGCCGTCGGGAGGGCGCGTGACCTCGGCCGTGTCCGGGATGTCGGTTGCGTGCAGTGGCCCTTCTGCCCGCAACCGGGCGAGCACGTCGCTGCGAAACCGGTCGTTCGCATCCAGCCACTCGCGGCTGCTCTGCCGACGCGGCCAGCGTCGCATCCCTGGCAGCATGAGCGGCAGCAGGCTCACCGGCCGAAACGCACCGTCGAACTCGAACAGCATGCGATCGGATTCGACCGCCTTCGTGAGCTGGTACCTGTCGAAATCCGAACCGATCCGTGACCACAGAATCGTGTGTTCGGCCGGCGCGATCGTCGCGGTCGGATCGATCTTGATCGCGCCGAGTTGCTCGGCGACCTCGACGACGTCGCCTGGCCGATAGGCATCCAGCAGCTGTGCCCGCACCGCGATGCGGCGGGCCTGGTCGCGCGTGAGCCGATGGGTCACGCCTCGAGGATACCGCCGCAGGTCATCACGCACGTTGGCTCGAAGCGCCACGAACGATCCAGACGACCAGCAGGCCGAGGTTGAGCGTCTCGTCGGTCTCGGAGCCACCCGCGTCGACCTCGGTCAGGGCGACGCATCCTGGGTCGTGCTCGCCGATCCTGAGGGAAACGAGTTCTGCGTCCTGTCCGCGCGCAGCTAGTTCGATAGCGCTAGCGTTCGGAGATGCGGATGGCGTCGTCCGCCAGCAGGCGACGGAGTTCTTCGCCGATTGCGTCCCGCAAACGGTCGTGCGCGTGACTCAGTGCTGTGGCAGGATCGCGCCAACTCTCGATGTCGTAGAGCCAGACGGGCCGCCAGACCAGTTCGGCCGGTTCCCACCCGTAACGTGGCCAGACGTGAGCGTGCACGAAGGCATCCGCGTTACCGAGCACGTCGATATTGACGCGTCGGAATTCGCCGTCTGCCTGCCGACATGCCAGCTCGACGGCCGTTGCCAGAAGGTCAACGTCGGCGAGGAACTGCACCCGGTCTGCACGGGGCATCTCGGCCAGCGCAGTCGCATGCGGATCTTTGCCGAGCAACACGCAATACCCGGGCAGGAATTGCACATCGCCGATCACGGCATAGCCGCTTGTGAGCTCGGCGAGCACGGTCGGATTCTCACCGCGGGCCGCCGATCCGATGCGGTCGTCGCGCCAACCGATCACAGTTTCAAGCCTCGGAGCTACGGGCGACATTCGCGGCCCGCGCTTGTTTAAGGAGCCCACGGATGACGGGAAGCACCCGCAGGTTCCGATACACGGTCCAGACTCCGATGGCGACCCACAGCACGAGCGCGCACACCCACGGCAGCCGGCCCATGGCCGAATCCGCTGTAACGAGATTCAAGACTGTCAGCGGCAACTGCATCGCAATGACAACCAGGAACCACCAGCGCCTCGACGCCCTCGACTCCCGTTCTTTGAGCAAAGGCACGCTCGTTTCGCGGGGAACGGTTGGAGGAATGGTGCCGGTTCGAATCCAGCTGTTCGTCATCACAACGGCGTCGCGGCCGCCAAGGCGTTCCCACTCCGAGAACTGCACCAGGATGCCCGCAGCGGCAGCGCCGACCGCGAGCACTCCCAGCAGAAGCAGGTTGCCGTGTGCGCTGAGTGAGGCTACGGAT
>DATMTC010000290.1:0-2468 GCA_035565115.1 Microbacteriaceae bacterium
CGTTCGGGATCGGCGCCATCCGCTCGGTCAGCGCAACCGGACCGTGGATGCGCACCGCGTCATACTGGGCCCGCTCTCGCTGGGCGGGCAAACGCAGCCTCGACGGCGTCGATGTCGTTGACGGCGTCGCGACGAACCCGCTCGCCCACGCGATCGCAACCGCGCTGTGGATTGCAGGATGCCGCACGGCCGAGTCGGTCGCACGAGTGCAGGCCGAGCTGTACCGAGCGAACCCGATCGATGCAGACGACACGTCGGTCATCCGGGTCACGGGTGTGAACGGCCGCGTGATCACCTGCGCGCTGACGCTCTGCGCTCCAGAACAGCGCGAACCGCTCGTCACGGCTCACGGCGTGGCGGGTGACGCGACTTTCGCGTACACGCGGGACGTCGTCACGACGACGACCGGGCGCCCGCCGCAAGAATTCGCCCGCGACGATCTGCTGACAAACCTGATCGATTTTCGCCAGAACAGCACACCGCTGATCGTGCCGCTCGAGCAGACGGGCGCGTTCGTGCGGGTGATGGATGCTGTGCGCACAGCGGGCGAACCGGTCCGCATTCCTGACCGCTGGATCGACTGGCGCGGTGAAGGTGACCAGCGGCATCCGGTCGTCGACGACATCGAACGCTGGGTCGCGACGGCTGCTGCCACCGGCTCAACGTTCGCCGAGGCCGGCGCGCCGTGGGCGTTCACCGGTCACGACACGGTGACGGCGAGCATCACCGTCGGCGAGAAGACGGTGGCCGAGTACCGCGACGGAGCTGGGACGATCCCGTCGTCGAGTCCGCGGCCATACCTGCATCCGGTCTCAACGCTGGGCGGGGTTCGCGTTTCGGCACACCACACGGCAGACCACGACTGGCATCTTGGCGTGGGATTCGCCGTTCAAGACGTCAACGGCGTCAACTTCTGGGGCGGCCGAACCTACCTGGACGAGCGCGGGTACACCTGGCTCGATGACCACGGCCGGATTGTCGGTGACCCGCCGAAGCGCACGTCCGACGGGCTCGTTCAGGAATTGACGTGGCTTGCTCCGGATGGCGGGCACGTGCTGAACGAGCGCCGCACAATGCGCTGGAGGCAGTTGCAGGCCGCATGGATGCTCGAACTCGGATTCCTGCTGACACCGGCAGGCGCAGATCGCGTGGAGCTTGGAAGCCCAGCAACGCACGGGCGTGATGGTGCGGGATACGGCGGCTTCTTCTGGCGACTGCCGGCGTGCAGCGACGCTCGGGTGTTCACCGAGTCGGCTGAGGGTGAGGATGCCGTGCACGGAAGCGTCTCGCCCTGGCTTGCCTGGTCGGCGCGGTTCAGTGCAGCCCCGGGGGCTACTGGACCTGCGACGCTGATCGTGCGTGCAGCGGATGCCGTGACGGCGCTCGACCCGTGGTTTGTTCGCCAGCCGAATGGTGCGGGCGGGTACCCAGGAATCGGGTCGGCGCTCGCCTGGACAACGCCGGCGACCGTGCAGGCGGGTGGCGAGTTGCGCAGGACATTCAGGGTGGCAATCAGCGACGGATGCCTGAACACGAGCGAGGCCGCACGACTGGCCGACGAACTGGGGGAGACGTGGTAAACGCCGGGAGCGAAGTCGACGAGCGCGCAGCGGACGAGCGCGCAGCAGACTGGCGCGCACCGGACGGGCGTGCAGTAGACCGGCGCGCAGGGGATGAGCGCGCAGCAGACAGGCTCGTGAAGCGGGAACGGCTGCTGCAGATCCTCGACGATCGCGACGCAGACGCCCTCGTTCTGACGAGCGCGCCGTCGCTTGCCTGGTATCTCGATGGTGCGCGCATCCACGTCAGCCTTGCTGCCGATCCCATCGTCTCGCTGCGCGTGAGCCGCGACGGCGATGAGCTCGTGCTTTCGTCCAACGAACGAGATCGACTCGTAGCAGAGGAACTGCCAGACGGCCTCGAGTTACGCGAATACGAGTGGCATGAGTCTGCGCCTGCGCTTGATGGACTGCCAGAGAACGCGATCGCGCGGGAGTTGCGGCAGGCACGTCGCGAACTGCTCCCAGGCGAGCTCGCCCGCTATCGCGCCCTGTGCGCAGACGCCACTGCTGCAGCGACGGATGCGCTGCTCGCCTGCACGCCGGACTGGAGCGAGCGCAGACTTGCCGCAGAGGCCGGCCGTTCGCTCATCGCGGCAGGCGCCGACCCGATCGTCCTGCTCGTGGCGGGGAATTCGCGCTCGCGGCATCCGCATCCGCTGCCGACGGATGCTTCGCTCGGCTCGAGCGCGATGCTCGTCATCTGCGCGCGGCGCGACGGCATGATCGTGAACCTCACGCGATCGGTGTCGTTCGAAGACCTCGGCGCCGAAGCGCGCGATCGTCAGCGGCGGATCTTCGAAGTGGAGGCTGCCGCGTTCGACGCCATGCGCCCTGGCGTGCAGCTGCGGGAGGTGCTGGCGACCATCGCTCGCGCGTATCCCGCGGCAGGATTCGCCGAGCAGCAGT
>DATMTC010000291.1:0-2206 GCA_035565115.1 Microbacteriaceae bacterium
GCATCCGTTGTTCTGGCAGTCGGCATCGTTCTGGGGACGGCCGGGTGCAACCTCGTCGCGCCGCAGGCGACGTTGACGAAGTACGACGCCAGCGATGGAGTCAGTGGCTCCGTCGGCGACATCGACGTGCGCAACGCCATCTTGATCTCAGACAACGGCAAGACTGGCAACCTCGTTGTCACCCTGGTGAACAACGGCTCGAAGCCGCACCGCGTCGAGGTGCAGCACGGCACGAGCAAGAAGGTCGACGAATTCGTCACCGTCGAGGCCGGCCAGGTGAAGAAGATCGGCGCAGACAACAAGAGCCAGGTTCAGCTCACCGGCATGGACACGAAGGCCGGGGCGTTGTACCCGGTGTACTTCCAGTACGGAAGCGAGACCGGATTGCGTTTGCTCGTGCCCGTGCTGACAAACGGGCTGCCGGCGTACGAGACGTACACCCCGACGCCGACGCCCTCCGACTAGAGGCCGTGCGGCGGGTCGGTCACTCCGATTCGAACCGGTATCCGAGTCCGCGCACTGTAACGAGCATCCGCGGTTCTGACGGGTTCTCTTCGATGCGCGATCTGATGCGTTTGATGTGCACGTCGAGTGTTTTGGTGTCGCCGAAATAGTCGCTGCCCCACACACGATCGATCAGCTGACCCCGCGTGAGCACCCGGCCCGAGTTGCGCAGAAGCAGTTCGAGCAGTTCGAATTCCTTCAACGGCATGGGCGTCTCGGCGCCGCCGACGCTCACGGTGTGACGGTCGACATCCATCCGCACGTTGCCAGACTCGAGCACGGCATCGTCGACGGTCTCTGCCTCGATCCTGCGTCGAAGAACTGCGCGCATCCTGGCGAGCAGTTCCCGGCTCGAGTACGGCTTGGTCACGTAGTCGTCTGCACCGAGCTCGAGCCCGACGACGATATCCACCTCGGAGTCCTTCGCCGTCAGCATGATGATCGGCACGTTGGAGCGCGTTCGCACCTCACGGCAGACCTCGGTGCCCGGCATCCCAGGCAGCATCAGATCGAGCAGAATCAGGTCGGCGCCGTTCGCGTCGAAATCGGCCAGAGCGCTCGGCCCGTCTTCGACGGCGTGCACGTCGTACCCTTCACGCTTCAGCAGGAAGATGAGCGGTTCGCTCAAAGCCGTTTCGTCTTCGACGATCAGAATGCGGGTCACTGTTGTTGTACTCCTTGTTGTTCGGCCGGCGTGGTGGTCGAGTCAGCTTTCGGCAGGCGGATGGTGAAGGTCGAGCCGCGGCCGGGCTGCGACCACACGCGCACGTCGCCTCCGTGGTTCTGGATCGCGTGCTTGACGATGGCCAGCCCGAGCCCGGTGCCGCCCGTGTTTCGTGCGCGCGCCTGATCGACGCGGTAGAACCGCTCGAAGACACGGTCAAGATCTTCTTCCGGAATTCCTTCGCCCTGGTCGGTCACCGAGATCTCGACGACATCGTCAACCGTGCGCACGCCGACGCCGATGCGCGATCCGTCTGGCGAGTATCGGATGGCGTTCGAAACGAGGTTGTGCACAGAGACCACCAGCAGCGATTCGTCGCCGAACACCTGCGCGCCGCTCGACGTGCTCGTCGCGAGATCGATGCCGCGCGCATCCGCTGCGACACGATTTTGATCGATTGCAAGGCAGACGATCTGGTCGATCGACAGATAGGAGGCGTTCGCCACGGCATCCGTCGCTTGCAACCTGGACAGGTCGATGATGTCCTGCGTGATGCGCGCCAGTCGCGCTGATTCTTCTCCGAGGCGCTGCGCAAACCGTTTGACCTGTTGCGGATCGTCCGCCGCCATCTCAAGCGCCTCGCTGAGCAAGCTCACCGCACCGATCGGAGTCTTCAGTTCGTGACTGATGTTCGCGACGAAATCACGTCTGACAGCCTCGAGGCGGATGGCCTCAGTCCTGTCTTCCGCGAGCAACAGGATGTAGCGGGTGCCGAGTCTGGCCACTTGCACGCTCAGTGTGATGTTGGCATCCCCGAACGGCCCGCGTGCCAGTTCGACCTCGCGCGTGGCCGATTCGCCCGTTACGCGCGCCTCGTCGACCATCTGCACGAGTTCCGAGTGGACGAGTGCGTTGTTCCAGACCAGTCCGAGCCCGAGTGCACCAGGGGAGGATTTCACAACATTGTTCGAGGGATCGAGCACGACGCCCGCCGAATCGAGTGCGTCGAGAACCTGGGCGACTCCGTCTGGCACCGCA
>DATMTC010000292.1:0-5122 GCA_035565115.1 Microbacteriaceae bacterium
GCCAAGCTCGATAACGAGCTGAAACATCAAGACCAAACGGCGTCACCACGACAACACCATCATCCGACCCGACCAACCCAGCCACAAGACACATTCGCCACCCCGCAGCGGCGCGAAGCGCGCCTCAACAGCTCGATACGCTCGTTCCTCGCTACTCGACCACCGGGGCTGGCGCACGCTCAGTGCATCACATCCGCCAGGCGCCGCTCCAGAAACGCGCGCTCGGCCTCGTTGTCCGTCAGTACAATGGCCTCCTCGTAGGCCAGACGAGCTTCCTCGGTTCGCCCAAGACGTGCCAGAAAGTCTGCTCGAGCCGCCTGCAGGTAGGGATATCGCGCCAACCGCGGGTCAGCCGCCAGATCGTCGAGCACGGCGAGTCCGGCCTCAAAACCACGAGCGAAACCGAGCGCGATCGCCCGATTCAACTGCACGACCGGCGACGTCCAGGTCTCAACCAGCAGGTCGTACAGGCCGAGGATCTCCTGCCAGTCCGTCTCGGACCACGACCGGCTCTGGTCGTGCACCGCCGCGATCGCCGCCATCAGCGCAAAGCGATGAGGCGGATGCTTGCTCAGCGACTCGCGCACGAGCGCGGCGCCTTCCGCAATCGCCGAGTGATCCCAGACAGAGCGGTCCTGATCGGCCAGCAACGCAAGCTCTCGGCCGTCCAGGCGGGCGTTTCGCCGAGCATCCGTCAGCAGAATCAGGGCAAGAAGTCCGGCGACCGCGGGGTCCGTCGGCAACAGTTGCCGCAACATCCTCGCCAGTTCATAGGCGCGCTCAGCGAGGTCGCGGCGCATCAGGTTCGCGCCTGAGGGCGCGGTGTGCCCGGTTGTGTACACGAGGTAGACGACGGCCAGCACTCCGTTCACGCGCTCCCCGAGTTCGGATGCGTCCGGCACCCGATACGGAATGTTCGCCGCTTGGATCTTCTTCTTCGCCCGAGTGATGCGCGCCGCCATCGTCGGCTCGGGAACGAGGAACGCGCGCGCCGCATCTGCCGTCGACAACCCGCAGATCAAACGCAGCGTCAAGGCGACCTGTGCGTCGAAGCTCAGTGCCGGGTGGCAGCAGGTGAAGATCAGGCGCAGCCTGTCGTCACGGATGCTTTCGGTCGCCGCCTCGACGATTGCTTCGGTATCGGATCCCGCCTGGTCTGGCTCGATCAACTTGGGCAGCACGCGTCTGGCTGTCGCCGCGCGACGATGCATGTCAAGCGCTCGCCGTCGTGCTGCGGTGGTCAACCACGCGCCCGGATTATCCGGTACTCCACGAGCGCCCCACGTCTCGAGGGCGCTCGCATAGGCATCCTGAACCGCTTCCTCCGCTGCGTCGATATTGCCGGTGACGCGCACGGTGGCCGCCAGCACGAAGGCCCACTGGCTGCGGTGCGCATCCGCAACGGCAGCCGCGACCTCCGCGCTGGCAACCCCGTCTGGCATTACGGCGAAACCACTCGAACGGGCCGCACCTCGACACCGCTGGCAGTCGGTACTTCCTTAGCGATCTGAAGCGCTTCGTCCAGGTCGGCTGCCTCGATCAGAAAGTAGCCACCGAGTGCTTCCTTCGACTCGGCGAACGGCCCGTCTGTGACCACGAAGCCACCTGCATCGTCGGGGCGAACCGACGTTGCCGTCGTCGACCGCTCCAGTGCCGCGCCCGCAAGCAGCGACGATGAACGACGTTGCATGAACTCCTGATAGCTCGTCGTGATCGACTCACCCTGCGGCTGCTGCACTGCTGACTCATTCTGGAAAATCAGGATCAAATACTTCGACATCTCATCTACCTTTCGTGTGCGCTCGATTCGAGCATTCACAACATCGACGCCGATGAACGCGCTACATCGACAGCGCTGCCGAAAAAAAGGACCCGACCGGATTTTAGCTCGCGCACCGGTCTACAACCCTCGGCGACCCGTTACTCCCAGACCGAGCCGCTGATCACGCGAGACTCGTCGATCTCGATGCCGAATCCAGGGAGCACAGGCAGCGCGAACCGATTGCGGTCTGGCTGCGGAAAGTTGCGGTCGAAGTGGTGGCGCAGCGGCTGCAAGTTGAGGATGTACTCCATGCGCGGCGCGACCTCAGGCGGGAGTGCGGCGACCGCGTGCAACGCCGCGTAGAACGTGTGGCCGTGTGGGATGAGCGGAATCCCATAGAGCGACGCCACCGTGGCGATGCGCACGAACTCGCTGATGCCTCCGCACCACTCCGGGTCGCACTGCAACACGTCCACGCGCTGATTCCGCAGGTAGCGGTCAGCTTCCCAACGTCCGAACAGGTGCTCGCCCGCCGCAATTCTCACCGAGGTCGCACCCCGCAATGCTTCGTATGCCGCGGTCTGCTCAGGCATGAACGGCTCCTCGAGCCAGGCCGGTCGCACGTCTGAGGCGACCTCATCGATCCAACGGCGGGCGTAGTCGCGATCCCAGCCAGAGAAGGCGTCGAACATGAGGTCGACATCCGGGCCAACCGCCGCACGAAGGTCGCGCGCCAGCCGCACGTTTTGCGCCATGCCTGCGCGCCCATCACCAGGGCCGTGCGCGAAGAAGTACTTCTGGGCATCGAACCCCAGGTCTCGCACGCGACGGGCCTCCGCCGTCAGCGCATCCGTCTCATGCGATATCGCAAGCATCGTCGCATACGCCTCAACGTGAGGCCGTGTCGGGCCGCCGAGCAGACGGTACACGGGCACGCCGAAGTGGCGCCCTCGCAGGTCCCAAAGCGCGTTATCGACGATGCTGATCGCCATCATGTAGTGACCGCTGCGCGCATGACGATCCGAGCGCTGAAGACGGTCCCACTGCAACTCTCCGGCAAGCGGGTCTTCGCCGATCAGAAAGCCGCGAAGCGACCGGTGGATGATCGTGGCCGGCAGCTCGTCGATGGGCCCGTAGCATCCTTCAAGTCCACTGTCCGTGCGCAGCATCAGGTAGATCGCCTCGTGCCGCCCACTGGCAGGCGCTCGCAGTGACGGATAACGCCGCAGCTCTCGATCGCGGGCATAGATGTGGATCGGATTCAGCTGCGGCTGCGCATCGCCGATGACCGCCGGGCGCTCCTCGCCGAGCAGCGTTACAAGCCGAATGTCCGTGATTTTCATTGTGCTACAGGCTTCGCCCGTCCTCCCACAGCCGGTCGGATGTGCCGGTGATCAGCGCTGCAGCAGACAGTGCCTGGGCGTCGGTGAATGACGCGATGTAGTCGACGACGGCCCGTGCACGACCGAGCCGAACAAGGTCGGCGTCGGTCACGCGACCCTCAGCAAACCCGTCGCCGAGAAGTTCAGGGTCATCGCTGCGTAATTCGAAATACGCCTGGGTCGTCGCCTCCACTGAATCCGTCAGACGGCGCGGCGCGTGCGACGCGTCATCCGGATCCTCCAGCCAGGCGGAGAACCCGCTGACAAGTGAATCGATCACCCGCGCCTGCCCCTTCTGATAGATCGCGAGGTCCGGCCGGTCGAGCACGAACCTGGAGTGCACGAACTTGAGCACAACAACGTCGTGCCATGCCGCCCGGGTCAATCGCACGTGCCCACTGCGCACATCCGGATGCCTTTCGACCCAAATGGATGCCTTCAGCCGATCGATCCATCGCCTGGTGAATGCCGCGACGGCATGATCGGATGCGATCCCGCCGTCGTATGGCACCGACAGCAGTCCCTCCACCAGGCCGTCTTGCACGCGGATCACGGCATCGCGGAATTCCTCTTCGCTGGCGATCCAGGCATCCTTCTCTTGCACGCGGCGCCATGCGAGCTCAAGGGAATAGCCTGGGTTGCGGAACGACCTCTGCAGAGATTCGCGCGGCAGCGAGGCCAACCTCAGCTGGTTGGCAAGCCAGCTGTCAAGCTCGGCGGCAACGGTCGTGTGCTGCAGCACTCCCGCCCGGTAGAAGTCGTCGAGGTCGTGCACCGAATAGGCGATGTCGTCAGCGATGTCCATGACGGAGCACTCGAGCGTCTGCTGATGCTGCCCGATCGCCGGGTACGCCGCCAACGCATCTCGCATCTCGATCGCGCCAAGCGCATATGCCGAGTACTTTTGCGCGCCGTTCGCCCTGTCATCGCCGACGCCGCGCGGCAGCAGCCGCGGCGGACCGTTGATCTCGGAGCGCCATTCCATGCGGGTCCACGGATACTTGAGAACGGCAGCGCGAACGGCAGCCGTCAGATTCAAACCGCGCTCCGTGGCGTCGCACGTGTCGAGCGTTGTGAGGATGCGGAACGTCTGCGCGTTGCCCTCGAATCCGTCTGGAAGCCCCAGCCTCTCGCGCGCGAGACGATCGAGCGTTTGCTCGCCCAGGTGCCCGAACGGCGGATTCCCAAGGTCGTGTGCGCTTGCGGCGGCTTGCACGACGACCGCGTCGCATCCGCCAAGCTCGTCGATAATGGCTCGCGTCGACTCGTCGGCGTGTTCGAACGACACGGCAATCGAGCGTGCAACGGCCGTGACCTTCAACGAGTGCGTGAGCCGGTTGTGGATGACCGTTCCGCTGCCTGCCTGCGGGATCACTTGAGTCACCGCGGATAGCCGGGAAAAATACGGCGAGAAGCGAAGGCGTTCCAGGTCGGTCCTGAACTCGTCTTCGCCGGAAGCGGCCTGCGCGTCGTGCGGCTCCGGCGTCATCCGCTGCCTGGTCGCTGCGGCCTCGTGCATGCTAGATCGCCTCCCCAGTCGGGTCTGGCGCGCTGGCGTCTGCGAGCTCTGCTCCACCCACCGGAGCGCCATCCCACTCGGTGGTCACCCAGCCGTGCGTCGGTGAGCCCTCCATCATGACGATTGCTGTGTTGTCGAGCTGATGTGTTCGGCTGAAGTCGGCGTCAAGGTTGGCGGACGAGCGGGCCGTCCAGGTGCGTATCGCGGCGCCATGGCTGACCACGGCAACGGTCCCGTCGTGCTCCGCCGCTATGTGCTCGATGGCGGCGTCGAACCGGCCGAAGAACTCCGTGCCGTTCTCGCCGCCGGGGATACGAGCATCCGTATCAACCCACCACGAAAAGATCGTGCCCATGTATGCGCGGATCGCGTCTTCATCGGAGTGCCCCTCGAGCGCCCCAGCGTCGATCTCCTGAATTCCGTCGATCACCTCGACGTCAACACCGCGCGCGGTGCTCA
>DATMTC010000293.1:0-2203 GCA_035565115.1 Microbacteriaceae bacterium
CTTCATCTGATGAGTAGGATCAGCGATGCCGAACGGCAACGACTGTCTGCCGTCGCGCCTGGCGCCACACTGGTCTTTCATGACGGTGCGTCCGACGAGGAGTATCACGAGCTACTTGCAGGTGCGACAGCACTCGTGACCGCGTCTCGCGACGAAGGGTTCGGCATCCCGCTGGTTGAGGCGATGGCTCTCGGCACGCCGGCCGTCGTCAGCGACATTCCGATCTTCCGTGAGATCGGCGCGGATGCCTGCGTCTACTTTGACCCGGATTCACCCGAAGCTCTCGCGTCTGCCATCCGGTCGCTCGAAGCGCCTGCGGTATGGCTTGAACACTCTCGTCGGGCGGTCGAACGCGCTCGCCAATTCACCTGGGCGGCATCGGCCGAGCACCTTCTGACCGTGTTGACGGCCACCGTCGTCCGTGCAGACCGCGTCAGGAGACGGCTGCGGTGAACAGGTCGTGGTCTTCTGGCGAGAGGTTGAATCTGTCCAACTGCAGGGATCCGTCTCGGTAGACGAAATCGTGCACCGACCCGTTCGGGATCACTTCACCCGGTGCAGGCAGCGCATGGTTGGTCAACCGGCGCACGAGCGAAGCGATCACGCCACCGTGGCTGACAATGATCAGTGAACGACCCAGATTCGCAGCAGCAAGCTCGTCCAGGGCGGGCAGTGCCCGCGCGACAACCTCGTCCCTGGTCTCTTGGCCTGGAACCGGCACGCCCTCCGGGAACCGCGCAAGGATCTCTTCGCCGGTGAGGCCCTCTGCATCCCCGTACCGGCGTTCTGCCACTTCTGCGATGGGCTGCGGTTCGCCAAGCCCGGTTTCGGCCGCGATGATGCGGGCTGTGTCCATCGCGCGGGAAAGCGGGCTGGCGAAGATGCCGTCCCAGCTGCGCAACGCAAGCGCACGTCCGGCCGCGAGCGCCTGTTGCCTGCCAGCGTCGTTGAGTGGGATGTCGCTTGCGCCCTGGATGCGACGCTGCACGTTCCAATCCGTCTGGCCGTGCCGAACGAGGGAGAGTCGTGTCACGCGCGTCCTTTGTTCGTCTGCGATCTCGTCAATCGCATCAGGCCGCAAGTCGATCGGCCAGCGCGCTGAGAGCCTGGGATGTTCCGGCCTCCAGCTTAACCGTCGCGCGATTGTCGCCCTTCGTGCCACCACGGTTGATCACGATGATGGGCAGGTGCCGACGCCTGGCGGCTTCCACCAAGCGGATACCCGAGTTCACGGCGAGCGACGAACCGGCGACGAGCAAAGCGCCTGCTGCATCGACCAACGTGGTCGCCTCAGAAAATCGTTCGGTCGGAACGAGCTCGCCGAAGAACACGACGTCGGGTTTGAGCATCCCACCGCACACGGTGCATGCGGGAATGACGAAGTCGTCGATCTGCGTGACTTCTGCGTCGCCGTCTGGGGCGACGACGACCGCGTCTGGCTTCTCCAGCCACGGGTTGGCGGCATCGATTCTGGCCGAGATGTCTTCACGCGCGAACACCTGACGACAGTTCAGGCACACAACCCTGTCCATCGACCCGTGCAGTGGCACCACTTTGCGCGAGCCAGCCCTGGTGTGAAGCCCATCCACGTTCTGCGTGATCACCCCGGTCAGAACACCGCTTGACTCGAGATCGACAAGCGCACGATGCCCTCTGTTGGGCTGCGCGGCCCGGAATCGCTGCCAGCCGAGATGACTTCCCGCCCAGTAGCGCTTGCGCGCGCGTTCTTCGCCGACGAACTGCTGAATGGTCATCGGCGTACGCCGAGGGGTGCCTTCGCCTCTGTAGTCTGGGATGCCGGAGTCCGTGCTGATTCCGGCCCCGGTGAGGGCGACGATCGATCGGCCGGACAGTGCGACGATCGCCTCCTCGAACAGCTCGTCAGTGATCGGTCCGAACACGTTCTCGGCCAACACCGTCATGTCGTAAGCCTCCATACGCCTGTGGGGCTGCAATGCGCATCCGTCACCTGAGTGTAAACAACGAAGTTTTCCAGTTTGTTTCCGACTCCTGGATGCCGTGCATTGCCGTGCCAACCGTTGTGCAAGTCTTGGCTGGTGCACATCGAACACATCAGGAGCCTTGATCATCCGGGCCTCGAGGACTACTCGCGGCTCACCGATGTCGCGTTGCGGCGCGTCAGCGAACCGGCAGGCGGCCTGTATATCGCCGAGTCGACCAAGGTCATCTCTCGGGCCATCGC
>DATMTC010000294.1:0-9573 GCA_035565115.1 Microbacteriaceae bacterium
CACAGGCTTGCGCAGATGCGGCGGCAATTGCCTGCGCGTCTCATATTCGGATTCAAGCACGGCGTTAAGCGTAATCGGCGTGCGTTTCCGACACGTTACGCGCGCGGATCAGGCCTGCAACGACCAATCGACCGGGTTGCCGCCCTGGGCGCGAAGCAGTTCGTTTGCCGTGCTGAACGGCTTTGATCCGAAGAATCCGCGGTCCGCTGACATCGGACTCGGATGCGCAGAGGCCACGATGGGGGTGTCACCCAGCAGCGGCCGCAGGGTGCCAGCATCGCGGCCCCAGAGAATCGCCACCATCGGCTGTGAGCGTGCAACGAGCGTTCGAATCGCGTGTTCGGTGACCGGCTCCCAGCCCTTGCCCCGGTGCGATGCAGGACTACCGGGCTGCACGGTCAGCACCCGATTCAGAAGCATGACGCCGTTCTGAGACCACCCGGTCAGGTCGCCGTGGGCCGGTGGCTCGATGCCGAGGTCCGAGCGCAGTTCCCGGTAGATGTTCTGCAGACTGCGTGGAATCGGGCGAACGTGCCCCTCAACCGCGAAGGAGAGACCGATCGCGTGCCCAGGGGTCGGATATGGGTCTTGGCCGACGATCAGCACGCGAACATCGGCCAGCGGGTAACGAAAAGCACGAAGAACGTTCTGCCCTGCAGGCAAATATCCGCGGCCTGCCGCGTTCTCCGAGCGTAAGAAGTCGCCCATCGCGGCGATCCGGTCTGCGACGGGCTCGAGCGCCGTGGCCCACGCCGGATCCATCGATCCGTCTTCCGCGAGTTCACTCAGAGTCTTGGGCACGGTACCTCCAGATGACAGCGTCAGCCGACCGTTCGCACGTTGACGCCGTCGTCGGCGCGCGAGACCAGCCACACGGTTCCTGCTCCGACAGCCTTGAGCGCGCCGGTCTCGAGCACGAGCGCCGTGTTCTCGTCGATGGCGATGCCGCCGTCGATCATGTCTGCATCGATCGCGGCGATCATCCTCGACAGGTTTCCCCACTGAACAGCGTGCACGTCGACCGTCACGTCGCACAGCCCGAGGCCGGGTTCGATCGTTAGTTCGTCGAGGTCTTCACTGCCGTCCTCCCGGCTCACTTCCACGCCGCCGAGGCGCCAGCCGCCGATCAGAGCCTGGTCCGGGGCGATCATCGCCCCAGCGGAGAAGCCCAGATAGGGCACGCCGGATTCGACAAGCGACCGGATGCGCGCTGCATGCTGCGCGAGCGCGGTCAGATACGCAGGCGTCAGTCCTCCGCCGATCAGGATGCCGTCAACGTCGTCGAACGCGTCAGCAGGCACGGTCTCGCCCTCGGCGATCGTCGTGAGTCGCGCCGTGAACGGACCGGCCGCCGACAGGGCATCCTTCAGGTCGTCGGCGTGGCGAACCAACGCCTCCGCCTCGCGCACCGTGACGATCGCGATGCGTGGCAGTGGCGCCACATCGTCGTCGCGGCGGGCGGCGATCGCCGCGGCATCACGCAGGAATTGCCCGAAAACAGCACCGTTCGACGCCGGCGAGAAGCCGCCACCGACAAGGGTGACGCTCACTGTGCCCCCGTCGCAACCTGCAGCGGACCCTTGTGGAATCGATATGGCGCCGCCTGAGCCACTGGCTTCACCACGATCAGGTCGAGATCGACGTGCGCCGGTCGACCAAGCGCGTTCACGATGGTCTCAGCGACGTCCTGCGCGGTGAGCGGTTCAGGAACATCCTCGTACACAGCATCCGCCCGCGCCTGGTCTCCGCCGAAACGCACGAGCGAGAATTCCTCGGTGTGCACCATGCCTGGCGCGACCTCGATCACCCTGATCGGCTCTCCGTTCAATTCGAGGCGCAGCACCTCGCTGAGTGCCCGCTCCGCGAACTTCGCCGCGTTGTACCCGCCACCTCCGACGTATGCGATGTGCGCAGCGATCGAGGTGACGGTCAAGATGTCCGCGTGGCCGTCGATCGAGGCGGCCTGGCGCAACAGTGGCAGCAGGGCGCTGA
The DNA here is from genome assembly GCA_035565115.1 of Microbacteriaceae bacterium. Classification (GTDB taxonomy): domain Bacteria; phylum Actinomycetota; class Actinomycetes; order Actinomycetales; family Microbacteriaceae; genus Rathayibacter_A. Next base: position 1,993 of record DATMTC010000294.1, read on the forward strand.
CGACACGTTTCGTGCCGAGAACGTTGATATCGAACATGCGCTGCCAGTCGGCGACAGCTGACTTCTCGACGCTGTCAAGCCCGATCGCACCTCCAGCGTTGTTCACCAGAGCGTGCACCGGCCCGCTCTGCTCGAGCCAGGCGCGCAGCGCATCCACTTGCGCGTCTTCTGTCACGTCTGTAACGAAAAACTCCGCACCGGTTTCTTCCGCGAGTGCCTCGAGCCGATCGCGTCGCCTCGCCACCGCGACAACGTCCCACCCCGTCGCGCGGAACAATCTCACGCACGCGGCCCCGATCCCCGAACTTGCACCTGTCACCACTACTCTGCGCACTGCCATGGAACCATCTTCGTGCAGGCGACGCCTCAGCACGAAACCGCCCTTGGCTCTACCCTTGGCGCATGACCGTTGAAACTGCTGCAGCACGACTGGCGCATCCGAAACGACGCGTCCCATATTGGGACAACGCCAGGTGGGTCGCGATCGCGCTCGTCGTCGTCGGTCACGCAATCCTCAAATTGATCGCGGCGTCAGACACGGCGTATTCGACCTATCTCTTCATCTACCTGTTCCACGTTCCGGTGTTCGTGTCCGTGGCCGGATACTTCGCGAAGACCGGCCCTCCGAACGCTCGGCAGCTCAAACGACTGCTCACAGACATCGTGTTCCCGTATTTCATCTTCGAGACCGTCTGGAGCCTGATCAACTGGGCCGTCAGCGGCACGCTGTCCCTCGATTACGCAACCGCAAGCTGGACACTCTGGTTCTTGATCGCCCTTGGCATCTGGCGTGTTGTGATGCCATACCTGGTGATGCTGCGCTATCCGCTCATTTTCAGCATCATCCTGTCGGTTGGGGTCGGCTATCTGGGGTCGATCGACAGCACGCTCGCCATGTCGAGGACGATCGGGCTGCTGCCATTCTTCGTCTTCGGCTGGAAGATCAGGCGCTCCGGCATCACCGACCGCTGGCTTGCGCTGCGCACCGGGGTCATCTGGCGATGGCGAGCAGCATCGATCGTGCTCTTCGCCGCAGTCGCGGTGACGCTCACCGTCGGCATCGGCACCTGGCGCGAGCTGCTCATCCGTCGTTTTCTGCTCTACGACGAGCAATACGACAGTTTCGGCTATGAGCAATGGTGGGCAGGCGCCGTTCGCCTGCTGATGCTCGGCATCGGGATGCTGCTCACCGTCGCCTTTCTGACGCTGATTCCGCGCAGGCACACCTTCTTCACCGCGTGGGGCGCCGCGACCATGTACATCTATTTGCTGCACAGCTTCTTCCTGTATCCGATTCGCGAGTCCGGCATCCTCGACAAGCAGACGAACCCGCTCTGGCTCATCGGAATGATCGTCTTCGCCCTGCTCGTGGCCGCGCTGCTTTCGCAGCGATTCGTGCGCAGGATTTTCCACCCGGTGATACAGCCGGATGCGTCGTGGCTGTTCCGAAAAGAGGCGCTGCGGGCGGCGGCCGCTCCTTAGCACAGTTGGCAACCGTGTGCGAACGAATGTTACGCGCGTTACGTCATGTTTCGGCCACGGTTGCTTCGGTGCTGCGCTGTGCATACCCTCGAACCCAAATAGCTGGACCCGAACCCAAACTTGCCAAGGAGACACCATGACCGACGAAGCTGACTGGAAATTCGAAACCAAACAAATCCACTCCGGCGCCGCGCCCGACCCGACGACGAACGCTCGCGCAACGCCGATCTATCAGACGACGTCGTACGTATTCGACAACGCAGAGCACGCGCAGAACCTGTTCGCTCTTGCCGAGTTCGGCAACATCTACACGCGCATCCAGAACCCGACAACGGCCGTCGTCGAGGAGCGCGTTGCAGCTCTCGAGGGTGGAACCGGCGGCCTTGTGCTGTCGTCCGGCATGTCGGCGACCACGTTCGCCGTGCTGAACATTGCGCAGTCGGGCGACCACATCGTGTCGTCTGCCGCGGTATACGGCGGCACGTACAACCTGTTCAAGTACACGCTTGCCAAGCTCGGCATCGAGGCGACGTTCGTGGAAGACCAGGACGATCTCGACGAGTGGCGTCGTGCGGTCAGGCCGAACACCAAGCTGTTCTTCGCGGAGACGATCGGAAACCCGAAGATCAACGTGCTCGACATCGAATCGGTCGCTGGCATCGCGCACGAGAACGGCATCCCGCTGATCGTCGACAACACGATCGCGACGCCGTACCTCATCCGTCCGCTCGAGCACGGTGCAGACATCATCGTGCACGCCGCGACCAAGTTCCTGGGCGGTCACGGAACCGTCATCGCGGGAGTGATCGTGGACGGCGGCCACTTCGAATGGTCGAAGAACGCCGAGAAGTTCCCCGGGCTGACCGAGCCGGACGACTCGTACCACGGCGTCAGCTACACGGCCGCGGTCGGCGACGGGCTGGCATACATCATCAAGGCGCGCGTTCAGTTGCTGCGCGACCTCGGCTCCGCGATCGCGCCTGCCAGCTCATGGCAGCTCATCCAGGGCATCGAAACCCTGTCGCTGCGCATCGAGCGTCACGTGCAGAACGCGCAGGAAATCGCTGAGTGGCTCGAAAACCACGAGGATGTCGCATCCGTTGCATACGCAGGACTGCCGTCGAGCCCCTGGTACGCGCTTGCGAACAAGTACGCCCCCAAGGGTGTCGGCGCCGTGCTCTCCTTCGAGCTGAAGGGCGGTGTGGATGCCGGGCGCGCCCTGGTGGACAACCTGAGCCTGTTCAGCCACCTTGCGAACATCGGCGACGTGCGCTCGCTCGTGATCCACCCGGCATCCACGACGCACTCGCAGCTGTCGCCCGAGCAGCAGCTGACTGCCGGCGTCACGCCTGGGCTGGTTCGCCTGTCGATCGGTCTGGAGAACGTCGACGACCTGAAGGCAGACCTCGAGGCCGGACTGGCAGCATCCCGCACCGCGTCGAAGGCGGTTCATTCGGCCTGACGCTTTGCTCGTGGAGGGCCGGGTAGCGGACGTTCCGCGCCCGGCCCTTCGTCATCCCTCTCCCCGGTCCCCCTTCGCCGAGTTGGGGGGCCGTAACATGGCGCGAGGATGCCACGCGACACGGCAGAATTGAGGTCTATGGAGTGGCAGACCTCAGCAGACACCGAGCCGTCGAGCTTCATCACAGACGCGCAGGCTCGATCGCTGCTCGGCAAGCCCCCTGCAACCGGCGCCTGGCGCGAGGGCGACCCCGACGGCGGACGAAAATTCGTCGGACTCGGCGCGTTCACGTTCGAGAACGGCGCATCCCTGCCATACGCGCGCATCGCATACGAGTCGTGGGGTGAGCTCAACTCTGCCCGCGACAACGCGGTGCTCGTGCTGCACGCGCTGACCGGGGACAGCCACGTCATCGGCGAGGCCGGCCCAGGGCATCCAACCGCCGGCTGGTGGTCAGGAATCGTCGGGCCGGGCCTTGCCATCGACACAGATAAATTGTTCGTCGTCGCCCCGAACATGCTCGGCGGATGCCAGGGGTCGACCGGGCCTGCTTCGCTCGCCCCGGACGGGTCGGAGTGGGGCGCTAGATTCCCGTTCACAACCATTCGCGATCAGGTCGCCGCGCAAGCTGCCGTCGCCGATGCGCTCGGTATCGAGCGGTGGGCGGCGGTCGTCGGCGGGTCGATGGGTGGCATGCAGGTGCTCGAGTGGGGAGTCACATACCCAGAGCGGGTCGCGCGTCTTGCCATCATCGCCGCGCCACCGGTGACGACGGCCGACCAGGTGGCACTGAACTCGGTGCAGCTTGAGGCGATCCGCACCGATCCGTTGTTCCGCTCAGGCGAATACTACGAGGCAGCGCCAGGCGATGGTCCGCATCAGGGGCTCGCGCTGGCGCGGCGCATGGCGCTGCTGAACTACCGCAGCGCCTCCGAGCTCAACGAACGCTTCCTGCGCACCTGGCAAAGCGACATCAGCCCGCTCGGAGCCGGCGGGCGATTCGCGGTCGAGTCATACCTGGATTTCCACGGCAACAAATTCACTCGGCGATTCGACGCCAACAGCTACGTGACCCTGGTCGGTGCGATGAACTCGCACGATGTCGGGCGTGATCGGGGCGGAGTTGCCGCAGCACTCGCGCGCGTCACCGCGAAAACGCTGGTGGTCGGCATCGACTCTGACCGGCTGTTCTCCCTTCCAGGTCAGCGCGAGATCGCCGCCCATATCCCCTGCACGATCGACGGCAGGGAGCCCGCCGTCATCTCATCACCGTTCGGCCACGATGCGTTTTTGATCGAGGACGACGTGATCGGCAGGCAATTGCGTCGGCTGCTGGAGGATTAGGGTAAGGGCTTGATGGATTCGAGCGTCGTCGAATCCGTGCAGAGCACCGGAGCGCCAATGCCACGCAATCGCAGTGAGAGCAGTCGACTGCTCTCCGAGACGTGCAGCAGCCTTGGCATCGCGATGTCGTTGGCTGCGCTGCTGTGCGTGAGCCTGCCGGGGGCGTTGCCGCTCCCGCTGCCGTATTTCGCGGTGCTGGCGTGCCTCGTCGCCGCAACAGCTGGCTACATCAAGATCCGGCGCGTCAGATCGCTGCTCCTGCCAGCGATCGTTGCGGTCGTCGGGTTGCTTGCCTTGCTCCTCATCGCGTTGTTCGGAGAACACGCCAACCTTGCGACGACAAGCGCACTTGCCATCATCTCCGGCGGCGTCATCCCGTCGGTCGCCGTGGTCACCGGAATAACCCGACGCAGCGTCGTTCCGATCGCGGTGGTTTTCGTTGCGACGTTTTCGATTGCCATCACCGCCGTCGTGCTCAGCGGTTCGGCCACCAGACGCCCGATCATGTTGGCGTTGATCGGCTGGGCGTTCTGCGTGACACTGGCGCTCTGGCTCGGCCGAATGGCGCCGCAAACCGTCAGGCGCATCAACAGCATGGGCCGCGCGTATCACGCTGAACGCCAGGCGAGCGAGACCGAGGCTCGCAGACGCCAGGATGCCCGCTTGCTGCACGACACAGTGCTTGCCACGCTCACGCTGCTCGCGCACTCCGGTGTCGGGGTGAACGAACAAGCGCTGCGAGAGCAGGCGGCCGAGGATGCAACACTGTTGCGGCAACTGCGGATGGGCTTCACGCCCGACCCGTCATCCTCAGGCGAATACAACCTGAAGCCGGTCACAGAATCGACGTTGGGCAACACACTCGAATCCGTGAAGCAACGGTTCAGGCGTATGGGCCTTGAAGTCAACTGGCACGGAACCGGGCACGTGTTCCTGCCGAGCGAGACGCTCGACGCGTTTCTGCTGGCCCTGGCGGAGTGCCTCGAGAACGTGCGCAGGCATTCGGGTGTTGACGAAGCTCATGTGACCATCACAGACGATGAAGAAACCGTTCGCGCCATGGTGACGGATGCCGGCATCGGCTTCGACCTCGGCACCGTAGAACCCAACAGGCTTGGGTTCGCGGAGTCGATCGTCGCTCGTCTGCGCGACGTCGGCGGGAACGCGCGGTTGTTCTCCTCCCCCGGCTCCGGCACGACCGTTGTGCTCGAGGTGCCGAAATGACCTTCGCCTCCGACCTGCGCGACGAGCAATCCGCACTTGCACTGCAGCGCTTGGGCTACGGCCTCACCGTTTCCGCCACGGCCGTCATCCTGATCAGCCTCGTTGCGTTCATCACGGGTGCCGAGCAATATCCGCATGTCGGATTATGCATCGTCGCCTGGGTGCTGCTTGCATGCACCGCGATCTTCGTGCTGACCCGCCGATTCGCTTTCGCTGAGAGTCCACAGGGTTTCGTTGCGGTGCTTGTTGTTTCGGCGGTCGTCGTCGCGCTCGACATCGTCGGCAGTTGGACCGGAACCATCGAGAGCCCGCACCCGTCCGCTGCGACGGCGGTAGGCGGCATCCTGCTCGCCTGCGTGAACACGCGACCGATGCGCGACATTGTCATCTCCACCACCGTGCTCTCGGCAGCACTCGTTCTGACATTCGTCACGTCGCTGCACGGCGATGTGCTTGCGCTCGGGCCCAGGATCGTCGTCGTTCTGCTGGCGGCCGTGCCGCCCATGATCGGTGTTCAGGTGGTGCGCTCGTTCCGATCACTTGTGCAGATCGAGTCGGATCGCACCCAGGTGCAAGCGACGGTTTCGACCGCGGGAATCACTGTCGGCATGCTGGCATCCAAGGAGCTTGCCAGGCTCGATCTCGATGCAGAGCAGCTTCTGGATGCTGTGGCCACCGGCCACGCACCGTTGCCGCTGAGCCCGAAGACCGCTTCGCAAGCTGCGAGCATCGCAACCGAGCTCAGGCTTCATCTGATCGCCGGCCGTGGGCGCACGTGGCTGTATCACGCCGTCTCCGAATCGGCGGTGCTCGGCCCCGTCGTCACCGTCACCGACCCGGATGGCCTTGCCGCACAGCTGTCGACCGATCAACGCGATGCGCTGCTCTCAGCCGTCTGGCTGTTCGCCGCCGATCTGTCTCGCGCCACCCAGAAGCTCAGAATCGATCTGCGGCAGCCGAAGAAGGACGGGGAATCCGACCGCCGGATTTTCATTCAGATCGAAGCGAGCGGAGTGCCGCGAAAGCAGGTAGACCCGGCAGTATGGCAAGCTATCGGTAAGGTAGGGGCGCACACAGAATCTCATCAGGACGACGTTTTGCTTGTCGACATTGATTGCGATGTCGAGCGCTCCACTGGTGCAACGTGAATTACGGAAGGCCGACAGTGAGCGAAACCGCACAGCCAATCAGGATTGCGATCGTCGACGATCACAAGATGCTGCTCGGCGCGCTGACCGAGTGGATTCGAAGCGCAGCGAACGACATCACCATGGTCGCTGCCGTTGCCACCTGGCCGGAGTTGCTGACGCATCCCCAGTTCCCCGTCGACGTCGTGTTGCTCGACCTCGATCTCAAGGACAATATCCCCGTCTCGGTCAAGCTCTCAACGCTGAAGACGACGGGCGTGAAGACCGTGCTCATGAGCACGTACTCTGAACCGAATGTCGTTCGCGAAGCTCTTGCGGCCGGCGCCCTTGGTTACCTCGTCAAGAGTGAGGGTGCCGAAATGATCGTCGAGGCGATTCGCGCGGCAAGCGCAGGTGACTCGTACATCTCGGCCGAACTCGATCTCGCGCTCAGCCAGGGCGATGTCGGCGGCGCGCCGAAGCTCAGCGCGCAGGAGCGCCGCGTCATGGCGCTGTATGGGGCGGGCGAGCCGGTGAAGTCCGTCGCGTTCAAGCTCGGCATCTCGGACGAGACCGCGAAGAGCTACCTCAAACGCATCAGGGAGAAGTACCGGGTCGCTGGATACGACGTCGGCACGAAGGTGGCGCTGCGCAAGCGGGCGATCATCGACGGCATCCTGTTGCAGGGCGACTGAGCCTTACACGGCAGACACGGGCACGGTCGGCACTCCGCCTGTTTGCGGTAGCACCGCGATCCCTCGACGGCGGCGCGACCGATCGAGACCGAAGGTCGAAACCGCTAGTGCGAGGCCGAGCAGGCTGACTGAAAGTCCGACCCAGACCGGCGCGCGGTAACCGAACCCTGCGGCGATCACGACGCCACCGAGGTATGCGCCGAGCGAGTTGCCGATGTTCAGGGCAGAGTGGTTGAGTGCCGCCGCA
>DATMTC010000295.1:0-15569 GCA_035565115.1 Microbacteriaceae bacterium
CGTTCTTGCACCAACCGCGCGATGCGGAACAGGTACTTGCCACGATCGCGGCCGGACATGCGCGACCAGACCCGCTCGTGTGCGCGACGTGCCGCTGCGACAGCGCGATCGACGTCCGCCTCGTTTGCCGTCGAGATCGTAGCGATCTTCTCTTCGTTCGCTGGGGAAATCGTCGAGAACGGTGCGCCATTGCCATCCACGAACTCGCCGTCGATGAACAGTCCGTACTGGTCGCGAAGGTGCAGAATCGCCCGCGACTCTGGCGCTGGTGCGTAATCGAGAAAGCTCATGGGTCAGTCCACCGTCACATAGTCTGGGCCGGAGTAGTGGCCCGATTTCGTCTTCTGGCGTTGCAGAAGCACATCGTTCAGCAGGCTGGATGCTCCGAAGCGGAACAGCTGCGGTCGCAGCCAGTCCTCACCTGCCGTTTCGGCAACCGTCACCAGATACTTGATCGCATCCTTCGACGTGCGGATGCCGCCCGCTGGCTTGACGCCAATCTTCTCACCTGTAAGCCTGTGCCAGTCACGGACGACTTCGAGCATCAAAAGCGTCACCGGCAGTGTCGCGGCAGGAGACACCTTGCCTGTCGACGTCTTGATGAAGTCGGCACCGGCCAAGATCGCCAGCCACGAGGCCCGTCGCACATTGTCGTATGTGTTCAATTCTCCGGTCTCGAGAATCACCTTCAGGTGCGCGAACGTGCCGTCTGATCGCCGGCAGGCATCCTTGACTGCGACGATCTGGTCATAAACCTCCCCGTAACGCCCGGAAAGGAAAGCGCCGCGGTCGATGACCATATCGATCTCGTCTGCTCCTGCTGCGACGGCGTCGGCCGTGTCAGCCAGCTTCACGGCAAGCGACGCGCGTCCGCTCGGGAACGCCGTCGCAACCGCTGCGACGCTGATCCGCTGATCGGCATCCGCTCCGTGCGCGGCGCCGAGCGCGTCGATCGCCGTGCCGACCATGTCGCCGTACACGCACACGGCGGCAACGCGCGGGCAGGTGGGATCGCTCGAGTCCGGCGTGATCGCTTTTGCAACGAGAGAGCGCACCTTGCCAGGGGTGTCTGCACCCTCGAGCGTGGTCAGGTCGATCAGGCCGATGATGGTGTCGAGCGCCCACGCCTTGGATGTGGTTTTGATGGAGCGAGTTCCGAGCGCTGCGGCGCGCTGCTCGAGACCGACGGCGTCAACGCCCGCAATGCCATGCAGGAATCCTCGAAGGCTGGCGTCTGTGAGTTCGCCACCGACAATCTGCTTGGCAATGGCGGGCCGGGCAGCCAATCCAATATCGAGTGTCATGGTGCGACCTCTCTGGTGCGTTCAGTTCGTGTTCCGACCGGGTTTGCCTCGCCGCCTTGCGTTTCGCTGCTGATCGCCGCATCCGTTCCGAGCAAGAACGACGCGGTCTGATCGTCGGTGACCAGCACCGTGCAGATTCCGCTCGTGACAAGGGCACGGGCAACCGGATGCTTGCCCTCGCCTGCGACAACGGCAATGGCTGTCTCGGCGCGGCGAAGCGCATCCATGCCAAGTCCGACTGTCCTGGAGTCGAGCTCGGCATCGACAGCCTTGCCGTCGGCACCGATGAATCGGCCGACGACATCACCCACGGCACCCTTGGCCACCAGTGCGTCGACGTCGGCCGGTGTCAGATATCCGCTGACCACGAGCGCAGAATTCTCGTTGGCAACACCGGCGCTGAAGAGATAAGCGGATGCGTGCGCTGCGCGATCGAGCACGCCGGCAACCGCGCGGTCCCGTTCGATACCGCGCTTGGTCTCAACGTGCTCGAGGATGGCAGGAATTGGAAGGACGTGCGCTGAGCCAGCCGCCTTCTGTGCGATCGTCATGGCTGTCGCGGCTGCTGCGCTTCCGCTCGGGGTGAGGCTGAGGCCGCCGTTGATCTGCACAACACCGACGCCGCGCGCCCATCCGATCGGCAGGCAGGCGGCTACGTCGCTCATGGTGCGCCCCCAGCTCACGCCGAGTGTCGGTGGCACGGGACGCAACGCGGTGAGGAAGTCCGCCGCGGCTTGTGCGACGCGTCGCTGCAGTTCAGCGTCGTCTGAAACTCCGGCCGATGACACGACGACGACGTCGCGCAGCCCGAAGCGCTCGCGCAGCTCCCGCTCGACGAGAACACGGCGCGCCCGTGGGTGAACAATCTCGATGCGCACGATCCCCTGCGCGCGAGCCTGCGCGAGCAACCTGCCTACCTTCCAGCGCGTCAGGTGCAGTGCGGTGCCGATCTCGTCCTGCGTCAGGTTCTCGTCGTAGTACATCTCGGAAGCCCGCACGGAGAGCAATTCGTCTGTGTCGCTCGGCGACATTGAGTGTTCCCTTCCGCTCGCCCCTCCCAGGATAGGCGGCGGTTCTGCGCGCTACAACATCCGTTGGCGCCTTTGCTCAGATGAGCAGTTCCCCGTTCGCCGAGTGCTCCCAGCGGATCAGCGGATGAGGGTGCGGCCCATGATCGCAGCGGTGAGTGCTTCCACAGGCTCCTTGGCCGCGAGCGGGTTCGACAGCAACGTGAAGTCGACCTCTCCGACTTCTGGCAGGCCAAGCCGATTGGTGACCTTGCGTAGATCTTCCGGGATGAGCGTGCGCGGAAATGCGGCGACGCCGAGACCGGCTCGCACAGCGGCCAGCACCCCGTTCACCTCGCGCGTTGTGCAGGTGATCTTCCAGGTGCGCCCAGCGGCTTCGAGGGCATCGATCGCCATCTGCTTGCTGATCGACGGATCCTGATACGCGATCAACGGAACAGGCTCACCCTCTGCGATCGTGGTCTTGTCGAGCCCGATCCAGACCATCGCATCCGTCGAGACGCGGCTTCCCTCCGTTGAACCAGGCGCCTGCTTGATGAAGATCAGGTCGAGCTGTCCAGCCTTCAACCGCCGGTACAGCGGCGCGCTCTGGCTGACGGTGAGCTCCATGTTGATCTGCGGATTCAGCTGGCGAAAGTCTCTCAGGATGCGCGGCAGCTGCGTGATCGCGAGGTCGTCTGCTGCGCCGAACCGCAGCCGTCCACGCATCGCGGATCCGGTGAAGTAGCTCTCGGCGGCGGCGTGGGCTGCGAGGATGCTGCGCGCGAACCCTGCCATAGCGTCGCCATTGTCTGTGAGTGCGACCTCACGAGTGTCGCGCGCGATCAACGTGCGACCCGCCGCCTGCTCCAGTCTGCGCACGTGTTGACTCACGGTTGGCTGGCTCAGTTGCAGACGGGCTGCCGCCTTCGTGAAGCTGTGCGTCTCCGCCACAGCCAGGAACGTCGTCAGTAGCGCTGGGTCGAACATGACCGCCTCTATTCGGAAATCCAATAGTAGTTATAGGTCCAATTTAGTCTCGGAATAATTCTGATGTCGGTAACGTCGTACAAGACGATACGAAACTCGACTTACTACACACGCTGGATACCGATTCGTGGCACCACCGCCGAACACTCTTCTTCCCACAGAGCCGCTCCCCGTGCTCACCAACCGTCCGCCGTGGCGGCAGACCTTCTCATCGCTGAAGATTCCGAACTACCGCCTCTATGTCAGCGGCCAGGTCGTTTCAACCACAGCGCTGGGCATGCAAAGGGTCACCCAGGACTGGCTCGTGCTGCAGCTGTCCGGCAGCGTCGCGGCCGTCGGTGTCACCGTGGCCATGCAGTTCACCCCGATGCTTCTGTTCGGCCTGTTCGGCGGCGTCATCGCCGACCGGTACTCGAAGCGCAAGCTTCTGATAGCCACGCAGAGCATCGCTGCGGCGATCGCGGCAACGCTTGCCGTGCTCATTCTCACCGGCAACATCCAGGTCTGGCACATCTGGGCGCTCGCGTTCTGTCTCGGCCTGGTAACCGTCGTCGATAATCCGGCACGGCAGGTGTTCGTCAACGAGATCGTCGGCCCACGCCACCTGCGCAACGCGATCAGCTTGAACTCGTCGACGTTCCAGCTCGGCAGCCTGATCGGCCCCGCGATCGGCGGCATCGCGATCACCGCGGTCGGAAGCGGCTGGGCGTTCGCCATCAACTCGGCATCCTGTCTGGTGGTCGTCGGAGCACTCATCGCCATGAACGCATCCGCTCTTCTGCGGGTTCCCCCTGCACCGCGGGCGAAGGGCCAGCTGGTCGAAGGACTTCGATACGCTGCAGGCAAGCCGACGATCCTGATGACACTGATCGTTCTTGGCTCGGTGGCGATGTTCGCGTACAACATGCCAGTGCTCCTTGCCGCATACGCGGATAACGTCTTCGACGTTGGCGCGAGCGGATATGGGCTGTTCAACGCCCTGGTGGCGGCTGGCGCATTGACCGGTGCTCTGCTGTCGGCCAGGCGCGTCGGGATCGGATTGCGCACGCCGATCATCGGGGCCATTGCACTCGGGGCCATCCAGGCGGCGGCCGGATTCATGCCGGCGATCGCACCGTTCGCGGCACTGATCGTTGTCGCAGGCGCGGCCAGCCTGCTGTTCCTGACCGCAGCGAACTCGCTCGTACAGATGTCATCGAACTTGAGCGTCCGCGGGCGCGTTATGGCGTTGTACATCCTGGTGCAACTGGGCGGACAGGCCATCGGGGGGCCCGTCATGGGGTGGATCGTCGAACAGTTCGGACCCCACGTGGGCATGATCGTGTCCGGGCTGGTTCCACTGGTTGTCGCCAGTGTCGTCGCGCTTGTGCTTGCTCGCCGCAGAAACCTCGCACTGGTCGTGCGCCCGCGCGGGCCGTTCGTTCACATCGTGCCTCGGGCCTAACCGGCTCGTCAGCGAACTGCCGCACCGTTCAGTTGATCCTCAAGCATCCTCGGCCGCGCAACGACGGTTCCGGCTAGCGCCGCAGCCAGCACCGTCAGCACCAGGAACAGAATCGGCCACATCCACGCGCCGGTCAGCTGATGAAGCAGTCCGACGACCAAGGGTCCGAGCGCACCGAGCGTGTAACCGAGTCCCTGAACGAACCCGCTGAGCGCGACGGCGCCGTCGTGCGTGCGCGTGCGCAGATTGATCAGGATGAGGCACAGCGGAAACAGCAGCGGCCCCGCGCCGGCCAGGAGCACCCACAGCCAGGTTGCCGTGCCTGGCCAGAAGATCAGTCCGGCGTATCCGAGCAGGAAGCATCCGACGCCGAGATAGATCAACGCTGCGAGATTCTTGATGCGTGAGGCGAACACGGGAATCAGCAGGCCTGCCGGGATGCCCATGGCCGCGTACAAGGACAGCAGCGCCCCGGCTTGAGCGGGGTCCGTGTTCGCTGTGTCGTGCAGAATCTCGGGAAGCCAGGCGAACATGGCGTATGCGTTGATCGACGATCCGGCGAAGACAACGGCGAGCGCCCACGCGATGGGCGCGTGCCAGATGCGGCGCAGCACAGCAGCATCCGCTTCTTCGACGACCTCACCTGGCTCGGAGCGCTTGGGCTTTCGCACCAGCAGCACCGTCAGCCACGGCAGCACGGCGAACACGGTCAGAAGCGCCCACATGCCTACCGAGAACCGCCAGCCGAGCGAGTTCGCGACAGGAACGGCGACAAGAGGCGGAAGAAGCGTGCTTACGGCGAGCACCGTCGCATACAGCGAGGTCATGAGCCCGACGCGGTCGGGAAAGTAGCGCTTTACGAGCGGCGGCAAGAGCACGTTGCCGACCGCCATGCCCGCGAACGTGACGGCGCTGCCGATCACGAGAAGCGCGAACGACCCGGATGCCGCGCGAAGCAGATGCCCGGCGAGCATCACCACCAGGGCGATCGTCGTCACGAGCTCGAGGCTCGCCCGCCTCGTGAACAACGGGGTGACAATGCCGAACGCGGCGAAGCAGATCGGCGGCAGCATGCCGAGGATTCCAAGCGAGACGCTGTCCAACGGCACATCCACGCGGATCTGTGCGACGATCGGCGACAGAGCAGCAACGGCGCTGCGCAGGTTGGCTGCCACGAGCAGGATGCCGAGCACCGCGAGTATTCGGCCGCGCCAGAACGGCGTAGATCCTGATTCTGGCATTGGTCTATTCTATCTGGCGCTATGCAAGCAGGTCCCGCGCCCGCTGCACGTCGTCGTGCATCTGCGCGATCAGCGCATCCACGCCGTCGAACGCGACCATTCCGCGGATGCGCGCGGTGAACGAAACGTCGACGACCTTGTCGTATAGGTCGAGGTCGCGATCGAGAACGTATGCCTCGACCTGCTTGCTCGGCACGCCTTCGAATGTCGGATTGTTACCGACCGAGATCGCTGCAGGGTAACGCGCACCATCGGCATCAAGCCACCCAGCGTACACACCGTCTGCGGGAATCAACCCGGCAGATTCCGGTGACAGGTTGGCGGTCGGGAATCCGAGTTCCCGTCCACGCTTGGCTCCGTGCTCGACGATGCCGCGAACAGACGGTGCGTGGCCGAGCAATCGCGCAGCGTGGGCGACGTCGCCATCCGCCATCAGCTGCCGAATCCAGGTCGACGAGACGCGCTTGCCGCCTTCCGGCCGAACGTCGTCGATCAACTGCACGGTGAAGCCGTGGGTGCGCCCGAGTGCTCGAAGCGTGTCAACCGTGCCTGCACCCTTTGCCCCGAACCGAAAATCGCTCCCGACAAGCACGACGCGAGCGTGCAGCGCATCGACGAGGATGCGCTGCACGAACTCTTCTGGAGTCTGCTGCGAGAACGCGCGATTGAACTCGAGCACGAGCGTGGCGTCCAACCCCGTCTCGGCGAGCAAGTCGAGCTTCTGTGGCAGGCTGACGAGCTCTGGCGGGCACTTGTCTGGGGCAAGAACGCGCAACGGGTTTCGATCGAACGTGACGACAACCGAGGCAAGTGACAGCGCCGCAGCCGCTCGCTCGAGCTCGGCGATCACCGCACGATGGCCGGTGTGCACGCCGTCGAACTTGCCGACGGTGACAGCGCTGGCTGGAAAGTCGGCTGGCACGGCTGCCGGCGACTCGAATACCTTCATGCCTGTTGCACCTTCGGCGGATGTTTCGCCAGCCACGTCATCCCGAGTATCGGAAGAACAAGTGGGATGAACAGGTAACCCATGCCGTAGATCGACCACACCGTCGAGTCCCGGCCGAACGCGTTGGTGTCGTGCAGTCCGAGCACGGCCGGCGCCACAAGGGTGAGCGTTCCGACAACGATCACACCCGCGAGCTCGAAACTGATCGTCGACCATGCGACGCGATACCAGGCTCGCCCGGGAACGACCAACGCGATGGTGGCGACGATGTAGACGAGCGCAGACAAGGCAGACAGGCTGAACGCCACCGGCGCCTCACCGAAGCGATCGATGATCTGAAAGACGCTTCGCCCTGTCGCTGCCAGGGCGAGGATGCCGTACACCAGAACGAGCACCCGACCAGCGCCGGCCATTCGTCGCTTCGAATTCGCGGCACCGCCTGCCCTGTGCGTCAGTTGCTCAATCATGTCTGGTCAATTATCGCAGTACCGACGGTGTCCGGGTCACGCCGCTACACGCCTGGGGATCTATCATCCTCGCCGAGAGTGCACTAGATGTCGTCCAACACGTCAATCGAACGACATCTACTGCACTTTCGACGCATGCGGACAACGTCGAAGTGGCTCTATACGCCCTGCACGAACCAGATCTGACCCATTCGATACAGCATCACGGCCAGCGCCAATCCGATCAGGCCCAGGATGACGGTGCTCCAGCGTGAGCGTTCGACAAGCGCCCAGAAGCCCCCTGCGACAGGCAGGATGATCGCCGAGATCAGATACACGTAGAACTCGGCAAGGTTGCCGCGCGGCTCGTTGCCGACAAGAGGCGCCACGATCGTGACCACGAGCTGGGCGATCAGCAGAACCGTCACAAGTGCGATCGCACCCATCGTCAGGTCGTTCGGCCGCTTGCCCGCCAAGCCAAGCCCAAGGCAGAGCAGCCCGGCGGCGAGCGCGACGAAGACCTGCACCGTCGTGAACCACTCGATCATCGCGGTGGCTCGCCTGCAGGCATGTCTGCCGGAAAGTTGACGACCACGCGGCCGAGACCATTCTTGAACTCGACCAGCCCGACCAGTCGTCCGTCTGGCGCAACCGCAGCCACGGGCCCCTCGTGCACGCCATCGGCAACGCCTTCTGGCGCTGCGATCTTCTTGCCGTGCCCAAGGTCGATCGCCTGCTGATGGTTCAGCCGGACGCTGCCAAGCAGGGCGGATGCCGCGTCAGCAGGTGTCATCAACCTGGTCGCGACGTCGAGACCCTCGAGTTCTGTAGCATCCGCCACCCGATACGGGCCGACTCGGGTGCGGCGCAGCTGGGTCAGGTGACCGCCGACACCGAGATCGGCGCCGAGATCACGCGCGATGGCGCGAACGTATGTGCCAGAGGAGCATTCGACCCGCACGGATACGTCAATGGCGGTGTTCTCGTCGGCGTGCACGATGTCGAGGATATCGAACGCAGACACCGTCACCTGGCGCGGCTGCAGCGTGACATCCTCACCACCGCGCACCCGCGCGTATGCGCGTTTTCCGTCCACCTTGATTGCGCTCACAGAACTCGGCACCTGTTGGATGTCGCCGGTCAACCGCGCGGCGGCATCCCGGATGCGATCTGGCGTCACAGCGGCCACGTCGTCGGGCTGCGCCTTCGTGACGAGTTCGCCTTCAGCATCGTCTGTCGTCGTCGCTGCCCCGAGTCGCACGGTAGCCAGGTATTCCTTGTCTGTGCCGACGACGTAGGTGAGCAACCGCGTCGAACTGCCGATGCCGATGACGAGCAGTCCGGTTGCCATCGGGTCGAGCGTGCCGGCGTGACCCACCTTGCGGGTGTTCGCCAGCCTGCGCATCCTCGCGACGACGTCGTGGCTTGTCCAGCCGTACGGTTTGTCGACAAGCACGATTCCGCTCGCCGAGGCGGATGCCGTCACGCTGGGGTTGCCGCGGTGCGCTGGGCGGCCTGGTTCGCTTGCGTGACGATGCCGAGCACCATGTCGAGTTTGGTGCGGAACGTGCAGTCGACCAGTTCGGTTGCCTGCAGGTCGTGACCGTATTCATCCGGCATGCGCATGGCAACGAGCGTATTGAAAAGCATGCCGTGTGCGAGGAAGGTGACGACGTCGTCTGCTTCCATGCCTGCGTCCTCGCGCAACAGACGGTAGATCGATAGGAATCCAGTGCGCGCGCTCTCACCGATCACGGGATCGTGCCCCATGATGAACCCTTGCATCAACGACATCAGGATGCCGCGATCGGCGATCAGGTCCGCGTATGCCGCCCCCATGCGATTGCGGCGCGTCTCGTCGTTCTCACCGGCTGCCTTGCTTGCAGCGATCGCCGTCTTAAGCGCCGTCGTCAGCTTGTCGAGTGCGCGACCGAGCACCTCGATGAAGAGGTTCTCCTTGCCGCCGAACATGCGAACGACGTACGGCTGGCTGATGCCGGCGGCCTGCGCCACCTGATCGGTCGTTGTGCCCGCGTAACCTCGCTCGCCGAACACGGTGCTCGCCGCTGCCAGAATCTGCTCACGCCGCTCTGCTGCAGGGATGCGCTCCGACACCGCCGGCGTGTCGTCCGGCCGGGTACTTTCGGAATTCTTCTCACTCACGCTTGACATGTTATCAGTCGATTACTAATGTTCCCTCTTGTAATCATTCGATTACCACAACTCATCTCAACTGCTGGAGAATCGTGCCAACCTCAACTAAACGACGCATCCCGGTGTGGCTCGCCATTGTGGCTGCCTCGCTGCCGATGTTCATGGCGACGCTCGACAACCTCGTCGTCACAAACGCCCTGCCGGTGATCAGCACCGACATCTCAGCAAACATCGAAGAACTGCAATGGGTGATCAACGCATACGCCCTCAGCTTCGCCACATTCATGCTCATGGCCGTCGCGCTCGGCGATCGTCTCGGCAGGCGCACCGTGTTCCTCGTCGGCATCGCGGTGTTCACCATCGCATCCGCTATGAGCGCACTCAGCACGGAACCGTGGATGCTCATCGGCTCACGGGCCCTGCAGGGTGTTGGCGCCGCAGCGCTCATGCCGCTGTCACTCACCCTGCTTGCCGGGTCTGTCAGCGAGAAACTGCGCCCGGCCGCGATCGGTATCTGGGGCGGCATCTCAGGTCTCGGAGTCGCACTCGGCCCACTGATCGGCGGCGCGGTGGTCGAAGGCTGGAACTGGCAGGCCATCTTCTGGCTGAACGTGCCACTTGGCATCATCGCCGTTCCACTCGTCCTGTTCACTCTGCCGAACAGCTTCGGTGCCCGCGTGCGAGCGGATGTCATCGGGCTTGTGTTGGCCGGGCCGGCCGTTCTTGGAATCGTGTACGGGATCGTTCGCGGCAACGATGCAGGCTGGGACAGCTTCGAAGTACTCGGCGCGCTGATCGGCGGCGTGATTCTGCTCGTCGCATTCGTCGTGTGGGAGCGCAGGACGCCTTCGCCGCTCCTCCCGCTTCGACTGTTCCGTGATCGCAGCTTCACGGTCGCCAATCTCGTCGGCATCTCGTTCAGCTTCGGCATCTTCGGTTCGGTCTTCATCCTGATCCAGTTCCTGCAGATCGTGCAGGGCCACAATCCCCTCGAAGCCGGCGTGATGACGATGCCGTGGACACTGGCACCCATGGTCGTGGCGCCGCTGGCCGGACTGCTCGCACCACGAATCGGCACCAGGCTACCGATCGTCATTGGCCTTGTGCTGATGGCCGTCGCGATGGCCTGGCTCGCACTGGTGATGTCACCGACGACCCCGTATGGCCTGCTGCTTCCGCCGTTCCTGATGGCCGGCATCGGCATGGGCCTGGTGTTCGCCCCGAGTGCTACAGCGGTCCTGGTGAACATGGCTCCCGCAGATCACGCCAAGGCGTCAGGGGCGAACTCGACGCTGCGCGAGATCGGAACAGCACTTGGAATCGCCGTGCTCACCGCCGTGTTCACTGGCGCAGGAGGCCAGCTGACCCCGACGGGATACGTCAACGCCGCCATCCCCGCTGTCTACGTAGGAGCCGCAGTGCTCGCTGTTGCGGCGATCATCGCACTCGCCATGCCGCACGGCAGGCGCGACCGTACACTGACGGCTCCAACCGAGCCGATCTCGACGACCATCGAGGACGAACTGGCCGACCTCGCCGCCTCGCGCTGAGGTTCCGTTCGCATTCCTGCGCTGTCCGTCGTCCTACACTCCAATCCCGGTTGAGCGTTTTCGCCACATCAAGTGGGCAAAAGCGCTCAACCGGGATTGGAGTACGACGGCGACCGTGCCGGCGCAAGGGCGCGGGACAGGGACCGCGGGAGCGGAACAAAGCGCGCACGGACCATAGGCTGGTGGAATGCGAATCGGAGTCATCGGGGCAGGCGCGATCGGCGGCACCATCGCAGCCCTGCTCGAACGTGCCGGGCACGAGATCGCCGTGACAGCACGCGGCAGCGGGCTGGAGGCGATTCGAGCAGATGGCATCCAACTCTCGGGAGCCTGGGGATCGCACACCGCCAGGGTGGCAGCATGCGAGGCTCTGAGTAGAACGCCGGAACTCGCATTCGTCTGCACGAAGGCGCAGGATGCCGCAGCGGCGATCGGGGCGAATGCTGCGCACCTGGCCGGCATCCCTGTGGTCGTCGTGCAGAACGGGCTCGAAGGCCTCGAGACGGCATCCGGTCTGCTGCCGGACTCCGAGTGCATCGGAGCGCTCGCGCTCTTCGCAGCCAATTACACCGAGCCTGGCACTGTGCGCATCACGGCGACAGGGAACACCTACCTGGGAGTTGGGACGGCAGAGCCGACGGCGGCAACCCGGGCGGCTGCCGCCGTGCTGAACACCGCGATTCCCAGCCATGCAACCGGCAATTTTCTCGGCTGCCAGTGGACGAAACTCATCATCAATGTCGTCAATGCGATGCCGGCGATCACGGGCATGAGCGTTCAAGAAACCATCGCCGATCGACGCCTGCGGCTGATCACGACCGCCGCGATGCGCGAGGCAGCGCGGCTCGGCCACGACATCGGCATCCGGTTCGGCGGCCTGCAGGGCCTCAACGACCTGATGCTCAGGATGCTTGGGGTCGCTCCCTTACAGCTCGGTCAAACACTCCCCCGCCTGATGGCCAGACGAATGGGATCAACACCCAACCTCGGCTCGACGCTGCAGAGCATCCGCCGCGGCCAGAAATCCGAGATCGATTACCTGAGCGGCGCCGTTGTCGCCGCAGCGCGAGACCACGGCACGGATGCTCCGATCAACGAAACGCTCGTGGCGTTGGTGCACGAGGTCGAAAACACGGGCTCGTTCATCGAACCTCGCGAGGTCAGCGGCCGCGTTCGATTGCCTTGAGTCAGCAGCTGTCGCCGAAGACGCGCCTCGGATGCTCCTGGTCGGTATTGTCGACGACGGCCGATGCGGCGAAGAACGGTTCGGCCTCCGCCAGGTAGAGCTCGCGCCCTCCAAGGTAGCGGGCATTCGACTCTGCTTCCGGGTCGGGATCACGTCGATCGGTCAGTGCGAGGCGTTCGTAGGCAAGCGCCGGCGGCACATCCAGATAGACGGAGAAGTTCCACGAACCGCGCAGCTCCGGGCGAAGCAGGAAGATTCCGTCGATAAGCAGTACCGCGTCTGCGTCGGCCGTGCGCCAACTGCTCACCACGGGCGCATCGCGCGCTGTGTCGAACGCCGCGGTTTGAAATCCGGTGCTTCCCCCCATTCTGAACGGGTCGATCAGCACCCTGCGCAGCGTGCCGTAGTCGAATGATTCGCGATAGTAGCCTTCTGCCGAGTCACGGCCGAGCCGGTATCGTTCAGCGCGTGGACGATGAAAATCGTCGATCGACGATCGGAATACTTCACGACGAGTCTCGCCGAACACACGCGCGAATTCGTCGGCAAACGCTCTCGTGCCCGACCCTGTCATGCCATCGACCGCGACGATCACCCGGCCATGGGCGTAGTTGTGGTCGACCTCGCGGCGCAGATCACGCAAGAACTCGACCTGTGGCGTCGACACCAGTTGCTGCATGCTTTTCAGCTTAAGCCGAGACGCTCGGTTCTAGTCGCCCACCGCATACCCTAGAAGCGTGTTTGCACCGGATTCCACTGCACGAGGCGCGGCCTGCGATCCGTTCACCGAACCGCCGGTCACCACAACGATCGCTGCCTGTGTCATCGCCTGGTACCAGCGGAATGCACGCGACCTGCCGTGGCGTCGAGGAGGCTTCAGCGCATGGGGAACCCTCGTCAGCGAGTTCATGTTGCAGCAGACACCGGTGAGCCGGGTCATCCCGCGGCTTGAGGAGTGGCTGGCGCGCTGGCCAACGCCCGCCGACCTTGCAGCGGTGCCGCCTGGCGAGGCGGTTCGCGCATGGTCGTCGCTTGGCTACCCGCGGAGGGCGTTGTGGCTGCATGCCTGCGCCGTCGCCATCACAGAGCGCCACGACGGAATCGTTCCGAACGACGTCGAGGCGCTGTTAACGCTTCCAGGAATCGGGGATTACACGGCCAGGGCGGTTGCAGCGTTCGCGTATGGCGGGCGGCACCCGGTCGTCGACACGAACATTCGGCGCGTGCTGGCTCGAGCCGTGGCCGGTCAGGGCGAACCGGCGCCGCCGAGCACGAAGCGGGATCTCGCCGCGATGAATGCCGTGCTCCCAGACGACGCGGCCGAGGCCAGAGCATTCAACGCCGGAATGATGGAATTGGGTGCCCTCGTCTGCACAGCGCGGTCCCCGCGGTGCGACGTATGCCCGCTGCGGAATATCTGCGCATGGCGTTCGGCCGGGTATCCGCCCTATGCGGGTGCACGCAAACCGGCGCAGAAGAAGTACGAAGGCAGCGACAGACACGTGCGCGGCCTGATCATGCGTGAGTTGCGCGGCTCGCACATCCCGGTCACCGACGCCGAGATCGAACCGTTGTGGGCGGATGCCATCCAGCGCGATCGTGCACTGGCAAGCCTCGTCTCAGACGGTCTCGCCGTGCGCGCACAGGGCGGCTACCTTCTGCCCTGAGCAACGATTCCGAGCATATGTTCACTCCTGGCGATCGGTCCGGCAGTCGTTCTTGAACGTGGCTGCCACGATCCATCGGTATTCTCGAATGGTGTGGCATCCGGCCGCGCCCAGTCGGATAGTGGAGGCGATCGACCCGAATGTCCGAGAGCCCGCTGTCAGCCTCACCGTATGAAGTGCTCGGTGTCGACGCGTCGGTGAGCCAGGCCGAGTTGAAACGCGCGTACCGCAGGCAACTGCGCCTGACGCATCCGGATGCCGGCGGGTCCGCGGCCGGTTTCCAGGCCGTTCAGCAGGCGTGGGAGCGAATCGGCACGCCAGAGTCGCGTGCGAACTACGATCGTGGCCGCGGCGCGCAGCCAACCGAGCCCGCACATGCCTGGGCCGCTTCTGCAACCCGGGCTCCGAGATCCGACAGCCGTCCGCAGGCGCGCTCGTACGGGCATCCGGGCGGATGGCGGCGCGAGCACTACCTGACGCTGATGCGCGAGTGGGTCGGCCGTGGCGTAGCGGTCGCAGACGCGTTCGATCCGGCGCTGGTGCGATCCGCTCCGCGCGAGATCAGGCACGAGTTGGCTGATGCGCTGGCCGAGGAGGCCACCGCCCGCTCGTTGACGAGCCTGGGCATCGGATACACGGTCTGGCACGATGTCGCGGTTCCTCGAGCGCGAGAAGGAACGAAGATCGACCACGTGGTGCTCGGCCCCACCGGACTGTTCGCGGTTCAGTCCGAGGACTGGGGTGTGCCTGTGACCGTGCATCGAGGCGACCTTGCAGGAGACGGAATCGACCACCAGGTGCTGCACACGCTCGCGGCGCATGCCAGAGCGCTGGGCAAGGCCGTTCGGGTGCGGTTCAGTGTTGCAGTGGTCGTCGTGCCGGATGACGCGTTCGATGAGTCTTTTCACGTCGTCGGCAAAGCACGAAGCATTCCGCTCGTGATCGCACAGCAGTCATACGTTCCAGGGTTGATGCGCGCGGGAGTCCCCGATGCCGCCAGGCCGGGTGGTGCCGAACTCTTCGACGTGCGCACCCGGCTGCAGAACGGCATCCGCTTCGTTTAGGCGTCCTCGTCGTCGAACTCGTCGTCTTCCGCGTATTCACGCGGCTTGACATATGGGTCTTCGTCCCCTGCGTAGACCGCGCCTGCCGCAAGCCCTGCAACCTCGCTATCGCGCTCGCGCGCAGAGCGCAACAGGTCTTCGATGTGCGCAGCGTTCTCTGGGATTCCATCGAGGATGAACTCGAGGCTCGGAGTGAGCCGCGATGTGATGTTCTTGCCCACCTCGGTGCGCAGCATCCCCGTCGCGGCTTTCAACGCCGCTGCGGTGTCATTGCGCTCCTGCTCGCTGCCGTACACCGTGTAGAACACGCTCGCGTGCTGCAGGTCGCCGGTGACTTTCACGTCGGTGATCGTCACGAAACCGAGCCGCGGATCACGAAGACCGCGTTCGAGCCGCTTGGCGATGATCACCTGGATTCTGTCGGCCAGTTTTCTGGCCCGTGCAACATCCACCATCGTTCTCTCTCTTTCCCGCCCGTGCGCCTACGTCGTATTGACTTGAGGGTTTGTCCTGCGATTCTTCACAAAAGTGAATCGGGGGTAGCGGGTCCCCGCTCTTCACTTTTGT
>DATMTC010000296.1:0-13725 GCA_035565115.1 Microbacteriaceae bacterium
AGTTGCCATTTTCCGCTCTTCCCGAGCAGTGGGAAGAACAGAAAATGGCAACTCAGCTTGGATGGGGCCGCGGCCTGTGGAAAACTTCCGCGCGGCCAGGC
This sequence comes from Microbacteriaceae bacterium, assembly GCA_035565115.1. Lineage (GTDB taxonomy): Bacteria > Actinomycetota > Actinomycetes > Actinomycetales > Microbacteriaceae > Rathayibacter_A. The sequence continues at coordinate 102 of DATMTC010000296.1, forward strand.
GGATATCGGCCATGCTGTCGGCATGAAATCCCGAATCCCAATGCCGGTCGAACTTGCACACCGGCCATTCAGCATCCGCGTTGGCGCCTCCGCCGGCGTTGGCTACGGGCGGCTTCGCGGCGCCGACCTCCAGCGCCCGTTCGCCGGCGTGCGCAACCCGTCACCATACCCGTTGGATCTCGAATCGCTTGCCCGCACCTATCAGACCCGGATGCCACAGCACGCCTTCTTTTGCAGAACAACCGCAGCGAGTCTCTGGGGTGTGCCACTTCCGCGCACACTGCAACGGGCGCTGCCGCTTCATGTTGCCGTTCCTGCTCCGCATCGCTGTCCGAGAGGGCGCGGGGTCATGGGCCACACCTTCAACGCCTCAGACGCTGAGGTCCGGTGGCTGCGTGGCTTACCCGTCACGACACCGGAGCGAACCTGGTTCGACCTTGGCGCAGTCCTCACCCTGCCTGATCTGGTTGCCGCCACCGACTTTCTCATCGGCAGGCGGTCGCCGTTGACGACAAAGCGCAACCTAGCCGGCGCGCTCGCCGGTTACGCGGGCCGCCGCGGCCGCGTCGCGTTACGGGAAGCGCTGGAGCTTGCGGACGGATGGTCCGAGTCGCGGAAAGAATCACAGCTGCGGTTGATCTGCGTCAACGCGCAGTTCTCCGGCCTCGTCGCCAATCTCGAGATCACGACATCCGGCGGTTTTCACTACAGGGGTGACCTAGCCTTCCCGAAGGAGCGCGTGCTGCTGGAGTATCAGAGTGACTATCACGGCGACATTGTGCAGTTCAGGAAGGACATGACAAGGCGGTCTCGTTTGGAAGCAGACGGCTGGTTCGTGATGCTCATCAATGCGGATGACCTTCACAACCCCGAGGAACTGGTTGCGCGCATCCGCAAAGTCTTGTTCGATCGCGCCAAGTCGCTTCACCTCCGCTGAGTTGCCATTTTTTGCTCTCCCGCGGCAGGTGGGAGGACAGAAAATGGCAACTCAGCGGAAGGGGGCGACTGGGCGCGGGTAGGGCGGGCGGGCAGGAATACGCGCAGGAGTAGGGCGGGCGGGCAGGAATACGCGCAGGAATAGGGCTACGCCAAGGTTCGTTGGGTAAAGTCAACCGTCCAGGAAGCCCCGAACGGGCACCATCCAGGGGCGCATAAGGAGTGACGTGACGCCGACCGAAACCTCCACGACGGATGCCGGAACCAAGCTTGCCGACGCCAAGCTTGCCAGCCCGAAGCAGGGCAGCGCTGTGCTGAGCGAGGCAGAGGTCGCCCGCATTCGCACGGACTTCCCTGCGCTCGACCAGGCGGTGAACGGGCATCCGCTCGCATACCTCGACTCAGCAGCAACCGCGCAACGACCCTGGGCGGTGCTGGATGCCGAGCGCCGGTTCCTCGAAACCGTCAACGCGGCAGTGCACCGCGGCGCGCACACGCTTGCGGCGCTCTCGACCGAGGAGTTCGAGGCGGCCCGCGAGACCGTCGCTCACTTCATCGGCGCGACCCCTGACGAAATCGTCTGGACCTCGAACGCCACGGATGCGCTCAACCTTGTCGCATCAGGCATCGCGAATGCGAGTCGCGGCCGGGGCGCGCCAGAGTCGGAGCGGCTCGCCCTGAAGCCAGGCGATGAGATCCTCATCACCGAGGCGGAGCACCACGCGAACCTGATCCCGTGGCAAGAGCTTGCTGCCGCCACCGGCGCCACGTTGCGCTGGATCCCCGTGCGTGACGACGGCACGTACACGGCTCAGGATGCTGCGGCCGCGATGACCGAACGCGTGCGCATCCTCGCGTTTGCGCACATCTCTAACGTGACCGGTTTCGTTGCACCCGTCGCCGAACTGGTCGAACTCGCTCACGCAGTCGGCGCGATCACGGTGCTTGATGCGTGCCAGTCCGCTCCGCATCGTCAGCTGGATCTGGCCAAGCTCGGCGTCGATTTTGCCGCGTTCTCCGGGCACAAAATGCTCGGACCGACCGGCATCGGCGTGCTTTACGGGCGTTCCGAGTTGCTCGAAGCCCTGCCCCCTGTACGCACCGGCGGCTCGATGATCACGACAGTCACGATGGAGAAGACCGAGTTCCTCGCACCTCCGCAACGCTTCGAGGCCGGCACGCAGCCGGTGTCGCAGGCTGTCGCGCTCGCCGAGGCCATCCGCTATCTCGACTCGGTCGGGCTCGCGCGCATCGAGGCGCACGAACACCGTCTCGCGGGCACGCTGGTCGACGGCTTGTCTGGCATTCCTGGCATCCGCATCGTCGGGCCTGCTTCAGGCGAACAACGTGCAGGGCTCGTCAGCTTCGACGTCGAGGGCGTGCACGCGCATGACGTCGGGCAGTTCCTCGACGCGCAGGGTGTCGCGGTTCGAGTCGGCCACCACTGCGCGCAACCGCTGCACCGACGGCTCGGGCTGACGGCAACGACACGCGCCAGCACATACCTGTACACGACGGATGCCGACGTCGAGCGCCTGCTCGACTCGGTCGCAGGCGTCCGGTCGTACTTCGGGGCGGCATCATGATCGGTGAAACAGCCGGTGCAGCATCCGACCCGCTGGCAGGCCTGTACCAGCAGGTCATTCTCGACCACGCAAAACGGCGGTCGGGCGATCACGAGTTGAAGTCGGCCGACGCCGAACATTACGAGCGCAACCCGACCTGCGGCGATGAGATCACAGTGCAGCTGGTTCTGAGTCAGGATGGCGAGCGCGTCGACACGCTCGCCTGGCACGGCGCAGGCTGCAGCATTTCGATGGCATCGGCATCCGTGCTGTCTGAGCTGGCCGAAGGCAAGCCTGTCGCAGAGGTGCGGAGCATGATCGACAGTTTTCGCGAGCTGATGCGCTCGCGCGGAACGCTCGAACCCGACGAAGACGTGCTCGGTGACGCCGTTGCGTTCCAGGGCGTTTCGAAGTTCGTGATGCGGGTCAAATGCGCAATGCTCTCGTGGGTTGCTGCCGAGGCGTGCCTGGCGCAGGTCGCGTAATCCCGCTGTCCCGGTCGCAGATCAACATGGCGCAACATGCGTCACGGTGTGGGTGTGCCTTCGACGACCATGTTGATTCCTTTCGTGAATATGGCAGTTAGCCCTCATGCCCTGCACCGAGCGTCTCAGCGTGTCCTTCGGCCTGAGCATCGGCGTCCTCTGAACGCACAGCGGGCATGCTTTTAGGACCGCGGACAAGAACGAAGACCACCAGGGCGGTCATCACGGCGACGCCGACCCACATGGCTTGTTGCCATCCCGCGACGAATGCTTCGTTCGCGGCAGTGATGATCTGCTCCGCGTGGGCTCCCGCGCCTTGGCTGATGGCGGTGGCGTTGGCGATGCCTTCGCGCGCGGTTGCCGCGAGTTCTTCTGGCACGCCGGTCAGTTGTCCTGCGATGGCGTTCTGGTATCCGGCGACCAACAGGCCACCGAGGAGCGCGATGCCCAGTGCTGCTCCTAGTTCGCGGGTCAGATCGTTCAGGGCGGATGCGACGCCCTGCTGCTCGCGGGGAAGAGAGGATGTGATTGCTTCAGTGGAGGGCGTCATGGCGAGGCCCGCGCCGAGCCCTATCGCAATCAGTCCGGGGAGCACGCTGAGGTATCCGCCCTCGGCGGAGACCAGTCCAGCCATAAGTGCGAGCCCGGCGGTGGCGATGATGAGGCCGATGACCATGGAGGCGCGGGCTCCGATACGAGCGGTGAGGCGCGGTGCGAGCCCGGAGGTGAGCATCATGAGCAGCATCATCGGCATCATGGCGAGGGTGGACAGCAGCCCGCTCCATCCGAGTACAACCTGGAAGAACGGGTACAGCACCAGCGAGATTCCGCCCAGTACGCCGAACAACACGAGCAAGAGCGTGGTGCCAGACGACAGGCCGCGGGTGCGGAAGTGACGGACGTCCAGAAGGGGGAAGGGGGTGCGTAGCTCCCACACAATGAACAGGACGGTGGCAAGCACGGCCGCAACCAGCGGGATTAGCACGATTGGGGCGGACCACCCCAGGGACGGTGCCTCGTTGAGGGCGAAGGTGAAACCCACGGTCGCGACGATCGACGTCAGCGTTCCAAGAGCATCGAACCGCCCAGCTGCTTGTTCTCGGGAGTTAGGAATCGCACGCGCACCGATAAGCAGAGCAGCGATCGTGAGCACGACGGGCAGGGCGAACAGCCACCGCCACGACGCCACATCGACGAGCAGGGCGGACAGGTACATGCCGAGAATGCCGCCGCCTCCGGCGACCGCGGCCCACATCCCGATCGCGCGGGAGCGTTCCTTATCAGGGAACGATGAGGTGATCACAGAGAGCGTGACGGGCATGATCAGCGCCGCGCCGATTCCGCTGAGCGCGCGTGCCGTGAGCATGACCTCTATGACCGGTGCGACGGCGGCGGTGACGTTCGCGACACCGAAGATGACGAGGCCGACGAGGAAGACGGGCTTGCGTCCCAGTCGGTCGCCCAACGCACCAAGAGGGAGGAGGAGCGCTGCGAGAGTGAGGGTGTAGGCGTTGATGATCCACAGCACCTGTCCCTGTGATGCGTGGAACGTCGTAGCAAGCTGCGGTTGTGCGACGTTGAGGCCGGAGACGGATGCGACGACGGTCATCAGGGCGATGCAGACGGCCCAGAGGATGCCGCGCCTGCGGCGTGGGTCGTCGATAACGGGCGCAGCATTGTCGGCGTCCAGTGTGGTGCCCATTCCAGTGTCCTCCTGGTATTCGTGATGTCCGTATCGGTCCGTATCAGGATGACTCGAAGTTGTGCCACTGGCAATCTTTCTTGCCAAATGGCAAAGTGGGGACATGAGGCAACACATCGATCAGACTCTCGACACCGTCGGTCTTCGCCTGAAACAACTCAGGTTGCGTCGCGACATCACCATGACCACCCTCGCTGACGAGACCGGGATCTCCACGAGCACGCTCTCCCGACTGGAGGCTGGGCTACGGCGTCCGACCCTGGAGCAGCTGCTTCCCCTTGCCAGGTACTACGGCGTCACTCTTGATTCCCTGGTCGACGCGCCCCGCACCGCGGACCCGCGTATCGATCTCCGTCCCATGTCATGCGCCGACGGATCGATCATCATCCCGCTGACGCGCCGCCCCGGAGGGGTCCAGGCATACAAATTCGTCCTTCCCACCGGCAGCGACGACACGGTGCCAGACCTGCGCTCCCATGAAGGGTTCGACTGGGCCTACGTGCTCAACGGCACCCTTCGCCTGGTGCTCGGCGATCAAGACGTGCTCCTCGAAGCAGGTGAAGCAGCAGAATTCGACACCCGCACCCCACACTGGTTCGGATCCACCAGCTCAGGCCCAGTCGAATACCTCAGCCTCGTCGGGCGACAGGGGCAGCGTGCCCATGTACGTGCATCCAACGGCGACCACGATCATTGACACCCGCTTCGACTTGTGCGCGCACGAGTGATCGGCCTGCGCGAGGTCGCACAGGCCGATCACGAGGGGGACGAGCTTCTTCAGCCGTTAGCGCCCGCCGGCTTTGTCGTCATGCTGAATCCCTCCAACTTGTTGGCCGCTTGTGCGTACTTATTGGTGAAGGTGTCTGCGTATGTGAGTTTTGACGTGTCGACGCCCAGCGTCTTCTCCATCGCGAAGATCACCTTTGGCCCGCCCGCAGGCATGATGCCGTCAGGCAAGAACTGACCCTTGTCGCTGCTCAGCCCTGCAACGTACTGCGCCTTGGTGATCGTATTGTTCTGCACGAAATCGCTGGGCAGTTTGCCTGCGATGTCCGCCGCCGAGTGACTGTGGATCCAGTGCATGGTGGCCACCAACGCGTCGACCACCTTCTGCGCCGCGTCGTGGTGTCCCTTCACCCAATCGGCGCGCGCCAGCAATCCGGCAGCAGGCCAGTCACCGCCGAGCGCCTTCTGTGCGCCGTGCGCGCTCGCAAGATCGACCGCCGTGTATGCGAGTTTCTGGACGGTCAACGCACCGACGGTTGGTTGGGTGGTCACGACGCAGTCAGCTGAGCCGCGCTGAATCGCCGCAATCGCGGTCGACCCGGCACCCACGGCAAGCGTGTGGTAGTCGTTGCGTGAAATCCCGTGCTGGGAGGCCAGAAACTGGGCGAGCTCGTCCGTTCCGGATCCGAGGTCGGTGACGCCGATCGTTTTGCCCTTGAAGTCGGCTGCCGAGTGAACGCCGCTCTTCGTGCTGCACATGACCCGTTCGCCTGGCGCACCCGAGAGTTGCACGAGGTTGATGACATCCTTGCCTTTGGCTTGAAAGTCGACAGTGTGGATGTACCAGGCGCCGGCCATGTCGACCTGACCGGATGCCATGGCATCTTCGGCGCCGACGCCACCGTTCTGCTCTGTGGAGAGTTCGACGTTCACTCCGTATTTCTTGTAGTAGCCGAGGCTTTGGGCAAGCTGGTACGGCAGGTAGATCTGTTTGTCGATGCCGCCCACCATCATCTTGACGGTTGGGACAGAAGCGGAGCTGCCGTGGCTTGCACTGCTGCCGGCTGCTGTGCTGCCGTTGGCGGGGCTGCTGCAGGCGGCGAGGCTGAGAGCCAACGCTCCGGCACCTACGACAGCGTAGATCGCGCGTTTGTTCATGTGACTGCATATCCTTTCGTTTGCGCCGAGGGTTCTCGGCGGTTGGTGCAAAGTGCGATGCGTGACGTGCGGTGTCAGATCGCCTGGGTTTCGGAGCGGCTCGGGGGTCGCCATTTCAGTAGCGAACTCTCAAGCAGGCTGATCAGGTACTCTGCGGCGAGCGCGACGACGGCGATGATGATCATGCAGGCGAAGACGGTGTTCGGGTCGAAGTTCCCCTGCGCCTGGCTGATGATGAGACCGATGCCGTGCTGGGCTCCGAGCACCTCGGCAACGAGCGCGCCGATGATTGCGAATCCGAATGCCGTGTGCAGGCTCGCGATGATCCATGTCATCGCGGAGGGGATCGTCACGTGACGTGCTACTTGAAGCGGTGATGCGCCGAGCACACGCACATTCGCGATCAGATTCTGATCGGCCTCGCGAACGCCCTGGAAGGCGTTGAAGAAGACGACGAAGAACACGAGCACCGCGGCGAGGAGCACCTTCGGAAACACTCCGAGGCCGAAGGCAACGATGAAGATCGACCCGAGCACGATTCGGGGAATCGCGTTCACCATCTTGATGTACGGGCTGAAAACCGCTGCGAGGTACTTGTTCGAGCCGAACAGGATGCCGATCACAACGCCGACGAAGGTGCCGAGCACGAAACCGAAGAAGGCTTCCTGCACCGTGATCCAGAGGTTTTCCCAGATGCTGCCGAAGGCTGTGCCCACCGTGAACAGGTGGACGAGGCTGTCCCAGATGCCAGAAGGCTGGCCGTAAAAGAACTTGTCGACCCAGCCGGCAGACGTGAACCACTGCCAGCCGCCGATCACGATCAGGGCCACCGCGATGCGGCCGGTCCAGATCCAGCGCGATCGCCGCGTTCTTGCCTGGCGCGCCGAGACCTGCAACTCGACCTCTCGCTTCTCGACGAATGGACTGCCCAGAGTTGTGGATGTCATGCTGCTGCACCTGCCGATTGCTCGTATGCTCTGGTGACCTCGTCTTTCAACGAGTCCCAGATCTGTCCCTGTAACTGCAGAAAGCGCGATTCGTGCCGAATGTCCTGCACGTCCCCGCGAGGCCGTGGCAGGTCGATATCGAAGATGTCCTTCACCGAGCCAGGGCTGCTTGTCATGATCACGACACGGTCAGACAGCGCGACCGCCTCGTCCAGGTCGTGCGTGATGAAGAGCACCGACGGGCGAAGCTGCTCCCACAGCTGAAGCAGCTCCGTCTGCATGATCGCCTTCGTCTGCACATCGAGCGCGCCGAACGGCTCATCCATCAACAGAATCTTGGGACTGTTGATCAGCGCGGCCGCCATGGCAACGCGTTTTCGCATTCCGCCGGACAGCTGGTGCGGATAGCGGTCTTCGAAGCCTGCCAGGCCCACGCGGCGCAACCAGTCCATGGCGAGTTCGCGGGCGCCGCGCTTTCCCATCCCAAGCAGCACAGGACCGATCATCACGTTGCCGAGAACGGTCTTCCACGGGAAGAGCGCGTCAGCCTGAAACATGTAACTGACGCCATCCGTAATGCCGTCCACGATTCGCCCGCCGACGCTCACCGTTCCGACGCTGGGCTGTTCAAGGCCGGACACCTGAGCCAGCGTGGTCGACTTACCACAGCCGGTCGGGCCAACGATCGCACAGAACTGACCTGGTTCGACCGTGAGCGCAACATCACGGATGGCCGTGAACGTCTCGCCCTTCGGCGTGAGGTATCGCTTGGTCAACCCGACGATGTCGATTCGCGCGGCATCCTCGGCGGCGGCCTCCCGTGCACGTGCTGAGCCCGGTTGGTAGTCACTCATCTGCTCGGACCTCTCTGTCTTTCGCTGGTTGTGCATCCGTGCTTCTGTGCACGTGATCACTCATCCTGGGCCGGGGCCGATGGCGATGTCTCGCTTGTGCGCCATCGGCGCTTTATGCGCATTGAATGGCGTTTTGCGCATTCTGCGCACATGTAATCCGGGGGCTGCGCTGACAGAATCAAGGGGTGATGCGACGCCGGATCCGAAAACTGTCGAGCCAGATCTTTCTGGCCCAGTTGGCGATCCTCACTGTGTCGCTCGGCGTGGGATTCGTGCTGTTCGCTCAGACAGCACGCACGAACCTGGACGAAGCGTTCCAGGCGCGTGCTGCAGCGATTGCGCAAACCTTCTCCGCGATGCCCCAGATCCGCAGTTGCATGGCCACCGACGGGCCGGGTTGTGCGCACGCCATCCAAGACCTCGCGGCCACGACGGCGCACAAGACGGGCGCTGCATACGTCGTCGTGATCGACATGAACCGGGTTCGCCACTCGCACCCCGACCCGGCGCTCATCGGGCGCAAAGTCAGCGAGCCGCTCGTCGCCAGTGACGGCAAGGTGCACATCGGCATCGACTCAGGCTCAACGGGTGTCAATGCGAACGCGCGTGTGCCGTTATACAGCCCGACCGACGCGCTCGTCGGCGAGGTTTCAGTCGGCATCCTTGAGAGCTCGGTGTCGTCGCAGCTCGTTCACGAGCTGCCATCGTATGCGGTGTGGGTGGCTGTTGTGCTCGCCATCGGCACCCTCGCATCGTTCGGTCTCGCAAGCATCCTGAAACGCAGAACTTTCGGCCTCGAACTCGACGAGATCGCCCGCCTGTTGCAGGAACGCGAGGCAACTCTGCACGGCATCAGAGAGGGGGTCATCGCCGTTGACCCCGACGGTCGCATCAGCGTGATCAACGACCAGGCGGCGCGGCTGCTTCGCCTGCCTTCCAACGCGTCGCGCAAACGCCTCGAAGACGTGCTGGCCCCGGGAGCACTGCGTGATCTTCTTGCGGGCACGATCGCCGTCACTGACGAGATCGCGTTCACAGACGACTACTGCCTTGTGATCAACCGGATGCCCGTCACGCTCAACGGTCACGCTCACGGCTCCGTCGTTACCCTGCGAGACCGTAGCGAGGTCGAAGGGCTTGCGCGCGAGCTTGCAGGCGAACGCAGCTTGACCGAATCGATGCGGGCGCAGCAGCACGAATTCTCCAACCGGATGCATGGGATCGCCGGCCTGTTGGAACTCGGACGTCCAGAAGAAGCACTCCAGTACATCAACGAGATCCGAGGCGTCACCGCCGATCTCGACCAGACACTCAGAACACACGTCGGCGCGCCACAGATCATCGGACTCATGCTGGGCAAGGCGGCCGAGGCAAACGAGCGCGGCATCGACCTGGTCATCGCACCCGAGACCAATCTCGGCGATTCGCCGGAGCGGGTGCAGGCGCTCACCACGATCCTCGGGAACCTGATCGACAACGCCGTCGACGCCCTGACGGGCACGCCGGCGCCACGCCGCATCGAGATCAGCGTGGTGGAGTCCGCACAATCGGTCACCGTCGTCGTCTCTGACAACGGGCCGGGGGTCGACCCAACCGCGAACGAGCGCATATTCCATAACGGGTATACAACAAAGCGTGGCTCACTCGTGCGGCACAGCGGGCTTGGTCTTTCCCTCGTGCACAATACGGTCACCAAACTTGGCGGGTCAATTTCCGTCTCAGAAGGACCGGGCGCAACCTTCACTGTCGTGCTCCCGCGCACGCCGGCATACTCGTCGGGGCAGCGACGATGAACGCGGAACCGATCACCGTTCTGGTGGTCGACGATGACTATCGCGTCGCTGCCGTGCACGTTGCCTTCGTTGAGCGTGTGCCAGGCTTCCACGTCGTCGGCGAAGCGCACACGGCCGCTGAGGCGCTCACCCTTGCCGAATCGCTGCACCCTGCACTTGTGCTCATGGATGTCTATTTGCCTGACGGAGACGGGCTTCACGTGATCAGGGAGCTGTTGAAGTCGCCGCCGTCGCCCGCCGTCATGGTGATCTCAGCGGCGAGCGACATCACAACCGTGCAGCGTGCCGTTCAACTTGGTGCCGTGCACTACCTCGTCAAACCCTTCGGCTTCGCGGCCGTCTCGGAGCGTCTGAACGCGTTCAGGGATGCATACACGCACATCACCGAATGGCCGGATGAAGCGACGCAAGACGACGTCAACAAGATTTACGAGCTCATGCGACCAACCAGGCAGGCAAGTGGCAGCCCAGAGTCCCGTCACCTTGCGCCAACCCTGAAACTCGTCTACGAGGCCGTCTCTGCGAGTGCTGGAAACGTGTCAGCTGCAGACATCGCGGCGATCGTCGGAATCAGTCGCGCAACAGCGCAGCGCTACCTCACTCGCCTGGAACAAACCAACGTGATCCAACTCGAGCTGCGATACGGGTACACCGGTCGTCCTGAGAACCGCTATTCGATCAAGCGATCCTGATGGGGGTGCATTTCGCCCGAGACGGGCATGGCACCACGTCTACGCACCGGCCGCTTCGTCATCGGCACGCGTGAACCGCGTCGTGCGGTGTCCGAGTACCGCGACAACCAGGCTGATCAGCGCTGACAGCGCCAACCCGAGCGACGGGTGGATGCGCAACAGCAGCGCCCCGGCCAGCGCGCCGAGCCCGATCAATGCGACAGCGGCCAACCGGCGCGGCCACTGCTGACCTGATCCGCCGCCGAGCCGTGAATCGAAGGCGAGCCCGGCAAGGGTCGAGGTGATCACCACGGTGGTGACATCCTTCACCGCCAGATGCCTGGCCGTTCCCGCCTGCATGCCCATCGAGAAACCGAGCGCACCGGTCGCAGCGTAGGTGAGCGCCGAGTTGACGTGTGCGCCCGCGAGCAGGATGGCGACGCCGCTGAGCGCCACGATGATGCCGACGCTGATAAACAGCCAGGTTGACCTGGTCGTCCATCCGACGGGCGAACCGCGAAGCACACGGCCGGCGGCGATGGCTCCGATCGCGAACAGGCCGAGCGCGACGATCGACCCGACGATGGAGATCTTCGCCGCGCCGACCAGCCCCATGCCAAGCAACACGACGTTGCCCGTCATGTTGCCCGTGAACACGTGGTCGAGGCCGAGGTATCCGACCGCGTCGACGGTGCCCGTGGAGAACGTGAGTGCGAGCATCAGCACCAGCAGCATCCGCGTGTTGACCCCGGATTGCTGTTCGTTAGCCTGCGCGCTTTCCGGCGTATTCTTCTCACTCATCGGCCGACCGCGTAGCCCTGGTTGCCGCGCGAGTTCGCCGCGGCTTTCAGCCAGCCGTCGTCGCGAGCCACGGCACTCAGCCTGCCCTGCGACCATGGCGGTGCAACCTCGACCCGATGCCCGCGGCGTTCCAACTCGCGAATCGTCTCGTCGCCCGCCCGGCTCTCGATGATGAGCCCGCCAGGATGCGCCAGCCGCGGAGCGAATGAGTCCGGCGCGTGCGTCGACAGGAACGCAGGTGCATCGATGGCTTCCTGCAGGTTCATCCCGCCGTGCACCACGTTCAGGAAGAACTGCAGCGACCACTGATCCTGACCGTCGCCGCCCGGGGTTCCGAACGCCATCCACGGCTTGCCGTCACGCATGGCGAACGAAGGCGAAAGCGTGGTGCGTGGCCGCGCTCCTGGCCGCAACGAATTCGGCAGACCTTCCTCGAGCCAGAACATCTGGCCTCGGGTGCCCAGGCAGAACCCGAGCGAGGGGATCGTGGGGGAGGACTGCAGCCATCCGCCACTCGGTGTCGCGGAGATCATCATGCCGTTTTTGTCAACGACGTCGATGTGGCAGGTGTCACCGCGGGTTTGTCCTGACTTCTCGACAGTCGGCTCACCCAAACCGGTCGTGATGGCGCCTGGCATTGCGGATGCCTGCAGCCGCGGCATCCGCGCCTCTCGCCCGCCCGGGTTGCCCGGCAGCAACTCGAGCGACGCCTGCTCGCCGATCAGCGCACTGCGTGCTGCGTTGTATTCGGGCGAGAGCAGGTCGACGACTGGCACATCGGTAAAGCGTGGGTCGCCGTACCACGCCTCGCGGTCGGCGAATGCGAGCTTGCCTGCCTCGACGATCGTGTGCACCCACTCGGCGGAGCCGGGCGTCAGCCGCGCGATGTCGGTGTTGGCCAGCAGTGCGAGTTGCTGCAGGAACACGGGCCCTTGCCCCCACGGCCCCGTCTTGAAGACGGTGTATTCGCCGTAGTCGAAGCTGGTCGGCTCCTCGATTGTGGCCTGCCATGCTGCGAGGTCGTCGCCGCTGAGCAGGCCGCGGTGGCGGGTGCCGCTCGCATCCATCACGTCGGTGCCCGCGACGAAGCTGTCGATTTGCTCGGCGACGAACCCCTGGTACCATGCCCGTCTCGCTGCATCGATTTGCGTCTCGCGATCGCTCCCGGCGCTCTCGGCCTCGGCGATGATTCGGCGGTAGGTGTCAGCGAGCACCGGATTCCTGAACCGCTCGCCTGCCTGCGGAACGCGGCCTTCTGGCATCCAGAGTGCTGCCGATGACGTCCACTCTGTGCTGAACAGCTCCGCGACCGTGCTGATGGTCGCTGCCGCGCGTGCAAGAAGCGGATGCCCGTCGCTCGCGTAATGCAGCGCGGGTTCGAGCACTTGGCGAAGTGTCATGGTGCCGTGTTGCTGCAGCAGTGTGAGCCACGCGTCGAACGCGCCAGGCACGACCGCAGGCAGCATGCCGGTGCCTGGGATCGTGTCGAGACCGAGCTGCCGCATCCGCTCGATGGTGGCGGCAGCTGGCGAGACGCCCTGCCCGCAGATCACGGAGACGTTTGCGTCGGATTCGGACCACACCAGAATCGGCAGGTCGCCGCCCGGACCGCACAGGTGCGGTTCGACGACCTGGAGAACGAATCCGCCGGCGACGGCGGCATCCGCTGCGTTGCCGCCTGCCTCGAGAATGCTCATCGCCGACGCGGATGCGAGCCAGTGCGTCGATGCGGCCATGCCGACGCTGCCGACGAGTTCGGGACGTGTTGTCATTGACATTACGATACGCAACGCGCGCCTGCCCGTTTCGCTGTGCCGTGTGTCTTCGTCGCCGTTTCTTCCTGGGCTGTCTGTCGCGCTGGCTCTCGCGCTGGCTCTCGCGCCGTCTCTCCCTTCGCCGTCTCTCTTTCGTGTCCCCTTCTTCGCCATCTCTCTCTTTCGTGTCTCCTTCTTCGCCATCTCTTTCTTTCGTGTCTCTTTCTTTCGT
>DATMTC010000297.1:0-1766 GCA_035565115.1 Microbacteriaceae bacterium
CGCCGACCCGCTCAGCGCTCTCGTGATCGTTGTGACGGTGCCGCTGATCCCGGTTTTCATGGCACTCATCGGCATGCACACGAACGACAAGGTGCAGGCAGCCGCCGATGCAATGGCGCGCATGTCCGATCATCTGGTCGAACTGGCCCGCGGACTCCCAGTGCTCATCGGGCTCGGGCGCGTGCACGAGCAGACGGATGCTCTTCGCCGCATTTCTGAGGATCACAGGAAGGCGAGCATCCGCACCCTGCGCACCGCGTTTCTGTCGTCACTGGCACTGGAACTGGTTGCGACGCTTTCCGTCGCTGTCGTTGCAGTGCTCGTTGGTGTTCGCCTTGTGGCTGGCACCATGCCGCTGGAGGTCGGGTTGCTTGCCCTCGTGCTCGCGCCAGAATGCTTTGCCCCGTTCCGTGCTGTCGGATCGGCCTTCCATGCATCCCAAGACGGGGTCGAGGCGCAGCGCAGGGTGCAACACGTGCTGGATGCTGCTGGTCCGACTTCGACCATAACCAGGCGGCGTGGCAGTCGGGTGCGGGCAGACGGGCTGAGTGTGCGCTATGCCGGGCGCGCCGAACCCGCAGTGATGCAGCTCAGCTTCGACACGCAACCACACGGAATCACGCTGCTGCACGGGGCAAGCGGCGCAGGCAAATCGACGGTGCTCGCAGCCATTGCCGGAGTGCTGCCAACGGATGCGACGGTACGAGGCGGCATCGTGGCGCCAGACCAGGATCGCGTCGCCTACCTGCCACAGCATCCGCACACGGTCGGCTCGAGCGTGCTCGACGAACTTGTCGTGTACGCCCGAGCACGCACAGAAACCGAACACCTGCAGCTGTTGGACGAGGTCGGACTCGGTGAACTGGCCGGCACGGATCCTGCGCTTCTGAGCCCAGGCGAACTGCGGAGACTCGCGTTCGCGCGTGTCGTTGCCCGGGTGCGCAGCGGAGCTCAGCTTGTTCTGCTTGACGAGCCAACGGCGCATCTCGATGAATCATCGGCGGCGGTTGTGCGCCGGATGATCGTCGAGCTGTCGGCGTCGGCGACGGTGGTCGTCGCTTCGCACGATGCGGCCGTCCACGCCGTCGCCGATCGCTGGGTTCAACTCGACACGTCTCGCGCCGCCCACGGGGCGCATGACGAGGCCTCCGAGCCCGTCGCGGCAACGAGCATCCACAGGCCACGCCAGGAGCAAGCCGTACGTGAGCGGCCGCTGCGTGAACTCGCGGCTGTGTTGAGGCCGGTGCTGCCACGGTTGGCCGGCGCCGTGCTGCTCGGAACGCTCGCCACGGCGTTCGCGATCGCCCTGACCGGCGTTTCCGGCTGGCTGATCGTGCGTGCGAGTGAGCATCCGCCGATCCTCTACCTGCTCGTCGCGATCGTGGGTGTGCGCTTCTTCGGCATCGGCAGAGGTGTGCTCCGCTGGTGTGAACGATTGCTGGCACACGACGCAGTCTTTGCCGGGGTCACCACGCTGCGCATCCGACTCTGGAACGGGCTGGCCGCGCGGGGACCGGCGAATCGATCACTGCTCGGGGCTGGGAGCACACTTGATCGGCTGATTTCTGACGCGGATCGGGTGCGGGATCTGACACCGCGCGTTGTGATGCCTCCGCTGGTCGGGGCGACGACGACGGCTGCCGTGATCGGGGCGCTGTGCTTGATTTATCCTCCGTCGCTCTGGCTGACGCTGCCGCTCGCCGCCGTTGCGCTCGTCGCGGCTCCGTTGCTTGCCGTGCTGGCCGACCGCGGTGCGTCTGCGACGG
>DATMTC010000298.1:0-3618 GCA_035565115.1 Microbacteriaceae bacterium
GGTCAGTTCGAACACCTTCGTTGCGACCTCCAGGCCGTCTTCGCTGATGCGCAGCTTGCCTGCCGCGATCCGCACGGCGATCTCCCCGCGACGCCTGGCCGTGAGTTCGGTGCGCGGCGCGTGCAGCACGGCGCTGATCTCGGCCCCAACCGAGTCGAGCAGTGCCTCATCCGCCCACAACCTCGACTGCAGCTGACCGTAACCCTCGAGCACGTACCACTCCTCGGATGCGTGCGCCTTGTTGTCGCCGCCGTATGGCCAGGCGCGGCTCTTCGTGCGTGTGTACGCAGCGGCACTTTCGATCGCGCCCTGAGCGATCCCAAGGTAGAAGTTGGCGAATACGAGCTGAATCGCCGGCACGTTGAGCGTGTTGTACGTGAGCGGTTGGAAAACCTTGTCGACGAACCCAGCGGCGGATGCCCAGCTCGTGCGCACCCCGTTGATCTGCACTGAACCAGACTCGGTCAGTCGCTGACCCAGGTTGTCCCAGTCGTTGTTGAACACGATGGCGGGCTGGTCGGTTGGCACGATCGCGAAGATGTGGGTGTCCGTACCGTCGAGGATGCCCTCGAGCACGGTGAGATCGGAGACGACGCCTCCGGTGGAGAACGACTTGTGTCCGGTGAAGATGATGTCGTCGCCATCTTCTGTCACGATCAAATCGGAGTCGCGCGGGTTGACGGCGCCTCCGAACAGGAAGTTGTTCTCGGTGTAGAGCTGCTCAACCGCCGCGATCTGCTCGTCGGTGGCAACCAGTCGAGCCGCCCATGCCCACAGGTAGTGGTAGCCGAGAAGCTGACCGATCGACCCGTCGCCTCGTGCGATGATGCGGATGACCTTGTACGTGATCTCCCAGGTCTGTCCGCCGCCGCCGTGCTCGAGCGGGCCGAGCAGAGTCACGAGCCCCGAGTTCTTGAGCAGTGCGACTTCAGCGTGCGGGGCCTGTCCTGCGGCGTCGCGCTCGACGGCGTCGACGGCGAGGATGTCCGACACTTCCTGCGCGCGCTGCAGCCAGCCTTCAGGCGTGGTCGGTCGGGGCACGGTTGCCCAGCGATTCTCGGTCGCCTGGCCTGTGACGGTGCTAGTGGACATGGTGGTACTCCTTTGCTCTGGTTTGCGCTCAAGCGAGTTGTGCTGGGCGATTTGTGCTGAGGCCATACACTCTGACGCCTCATCCGGTGAATCGGCGAGAATGTTGCGCCCCGCTACGCCCGGTTACGTAATGCGGCATCCGACCGAAGGATGACGCATCCGACCACGAGGATTGCACCAGGGGGCGACGCGCTGCGGCCCTCGTCGCACGCACGATGGAACCATGAAAACACCACAGCTGCAGGCGGACGGCCTGATCAAGAACTACGGGTCGACGGTGGCGCTCGCCGGCGTGAGCCTGAGCATCGCCGCCGGTGAATCCGTCGCGATCATGGGCGCATCCGGCTCAGGGAAGACGACGCTGCTGCACGTGCTCGCCGGCATCATCGTGCCGGATGCCGGCAGCGTGCGGTTGGCGACGGATGTCGGAGTCGTGACGGTCAGCGAGTTGAATGAGTCTGGGCGCTCCGGCCTGCGCAGAACAGCGTTCGGCTTCGTGTTCCAGCAGGGGCTGTTGATCCCGGAACTGACAGCCGTCGAGAACGCTGCCATCCCGCTCATGCTGAACGGAATGCCGCGCACAGCGGCCCAGCAGCACGCTGCGTCGTGGCTCGCGGCACTCGGACTTGCCGGCCTCGAGGATCGACGCATCGGCGAGCTCTCCGGCGGGCAGGCGCAGCGCGTCGCCATCGCTCGCGCTCAGGTTGCAGGCGCATCCGTGGTCTTCGCTGACGAGCCGACCGGTGCCCTCGACTCGCACACCTCGGCGGAGGTGATGGATGCCCTGATCGGCTCGACGACGGACCGCGGCCACACCCTGGTCGTCGTCACCCACGATGAGGGCGTCGCAGCTCGCTGCGGACGGGTCGTGCGGCTGCGTGACGGACGCATCGTGCAGACCAGCACGAAGGTCGGAGTCGACGGCGAGATGGAGTTCATCCAGACGCCTGAAATCGGAGATCCCCGGTGAACGTGTTACGACTTGCGGCGCTGTTCTCGCGTCCGGGCAAGGGCAGCCGCGCTGCGCTGGTTCTGCCGATCGTCGCTTTCGGCGTCGTCTCCGCCCTTGTGCTTGTCGTGCTCGCAGGCGTGCAGGTGTTCTTTTCCTGGACTGGGAACATCGCCGGTCTCTACCAGGCGCTCGCCGTGATCGCGCTCGCGCTGCTCATCGTGCCGTTGCTCGGGCTCGGCGGATCGGCAGCACGGCTCTCGGCACGGCGGCGCGATGACCGGTTGTCCACCCTGCGCTTGCTCGGAGCATCCGGTGGCACCGTTGCCGCTCTCACGGTGCTGGAATCGACGGCTCTTGCGCTGCTCGGTGCGCTCGCCGGCGTGGCGGGCTATGCGGCGCTGGTGCCGCTGGTGGGGCTTCTCCGGTTTCGGGGCGAGGTGCTCGGCGCCGGCGCGCTATGGATGCCTGTGCTCGAGATCGCCGCGGTCGTGGCGGTGTTGCTGCTGCTCGCCGCCGCGAGTGCGGTGATCGGACTACGGGCCGTCGTGATCTCGCCACTCGGAGTTCGCATGAAGCAGTCAGCGCCAAGGACCCACTGGATCCGGTTGGTCGTCGGAGTCGTCGTCATTGCAGCCAGCGTCGGCGCGGTGAGCCTGATCGGAAAGCTCGGGGGAAGCGAAGAGATGGTCATCGCCATCGCGATCCTCACGCTGCTCGTCGGATTCGGAGGCACCCTGGCAATTCTGAACCTGATCGGCCCGTGGGTGGTCGGCCGGTTCGCGCGTCGACAGGTGAAACATGCACACAACGCGCAGCGCCTGATCGCTGCACGCTCCGTTCTCGAGTCACCGAAGGCGGCCTGGCGGCAGATCAGCGGTGTCGCGATGACAAGCTTCATGGCGGTCTTCGCCGGCACGGGGCTCGCGCTCGCGCAGACCGCGCAGTCCTCCGGACTCGACGCCCAGAGTCGCGACCTGGTCGACGACATCCGCACAGGCATCTTCCTGACGATCGCAATCTCGTTCCTCATGGTCGCCTGCTCCGTCGGCGTCAACCAGGCAGCGGGCATCCTCGACCGCCGCGACCTCTACGTGAGCCTCGATCGGCTCGGCATGCCGATCGGCGCAATGGATGCTTCGCGCCGCAGGGCGGTCATGTCGCCGCTGCGCATTGTGACAGTCGGGTCAGCGGTGTGTGCCGCCGTCGTCATGCTGCCGTTGACCGGAATCGCGCTGATCATCGCACCGCTGTCGATTGGGGTGATTCTTGCAGCGCTGGCCGCCGGGATCGGGCTCGTCTGGCTGGGGCTTCGCGCCACGCGACCGGTGCTCAGCCGGGTGTTGCGCGAACCCGAGCGGGTTTAAGCCGGGCGCAGGTTGGGCAGTATTGTCTCACTATGGCTTTGTACTACGCACCGGAAAGCGGCGACACCAAGGCGGCACTCGCCCGGCTGTACAGCGTGCGCGAGAGCATCGACAACATCGACGCCGCGCTCGTGCACCTGCTGGCGGAGCGGTTCAAATTCACGAAGTTCGTCGGCACGCTGAAAGCTGAGCATGGCCTGCCGCCGGCCG
>DATMTC010000299.1:0-3995 GCA_035565115.1 Microbacteriaceae bacterium
CAGCACGAGTCCGACCCCGGTCGTGTGCAACGGCAGCCTGCCGCCGACGCGGGAGATGATGTTGACGGCCCGGTGTCCTGAGAGCTTCTCGACGTATAGGGCGTCGTGGCCGTCGAGGATGGCCAGTTGCACGTGTTCGCGCGTCGCCTCGTAGAGGTCTTCAAGGTATGGAAGTGCGATCGTGCGCAGGTTGCGCGCAGTGGGAGTTTGAACCCCGACCTCCCACAGTCGCATGCCGAGGGAGTATTTGCCGTCGTCTTGCCTCGTGAGGCCGCCCCAGTTCACCCACTCGGCGACCATCCTGTGCGCCGTCGACATCGGCAGGTTCGCGCGGCGGGCGATCGCGGTCAAGGTGAGGGATGCCGCCGCGGACGGCGTGCTGAACGCGTCGATCACAGCGAACAGTTTGGCCGCGACAGAGCGGTTGTCTTCGGTGTCTGTGCCACGGTCGCTTCCGGGGGCTGCGTCGCTGCGCCCCGCGCGTGCCGGCCTGCCTGCCATATTCCAACGCTAGCCGGTTACCCGCGTCCCGCGGCCCCTTCCGCACGGGAAGGGTAAGGGGCTACTCGGGCAGAGCAACCCAGCTGCCACGCTCAGCAGAGTCAAGCACCGCCTCGGTGATGCGAGCTGCGCGCAGGCCATCCTCGAACCTGGGCAAGCCGTCTGGTGTCGCGCCGCCGATCGCGGCGTATGTGTCTGCCACGAATGCGTTGAACGCGTCCTGGTAACCCTGCGGATGCCCGGCGGGCACCACGCTCAGCCGTGCAGCATCCGGTGCGAGCTGCTCAGCATCGCGCGGGATGACCTGGCTTCCGGCGCGGCGGCCGACCCAGAGGGTCTCCGGCTGCTCCTGGTCGAAGCCGAGACTTGATTCTGCTCCTGCAATCTCCAGATACAGCCGGTTCTTGCGCCCGGGCGCCACCTGTGACACCAGCAAGGTGCCGAGCGCGCCGCCCGCCGTCTCGACGACGACGGCCGCTGCGTCCTCCGTGGTGATCTGCGAGTGCGACGCGCGCGCATCGAAGAATGTGCGTGTTGTGGCAGAAACCCGTGTGATGCGATCTCCCGTGATGAACTCGGTCAGGTCGACCAGATGCGAGCCGATGTCGGCGAACGCCCGCGAGCGGCCGCCGGCCGCGCTGTCGACCCGCCAGTTGTCGTCACCTGCCGACAGCAGCCAGTCCTGCAGATACGACCCGTGGATGCTCAGCAGCCGCCCGAGCTCACCTGCCTGCACGCGGGCACGTGCCTCGCGCACGAGTGGGTGAAAGCGGTACACGAACGGCACCGTGCCCACCAACGAAGCGGATGCTGCCTGCTCGACGAGCGCAGCGGCATCCGGCACCGAGGTGGCAAGCGGCTTCTCACAGATCACATGCTTGCCCGCCGCGAGTGCAGCGCGCGCCTGAGCGGCGTGAAGTGCGTTCGGTGTGCATACGTGCACGACGTCGATCGCGTCATCCGCAAGCAGTTCGTCAATCGATGCGTAGCCGGTCTCGATGCCGAGCGTGTCGGCAGCGGCTTCGGATCGCGCAGCGCTCGACGACACGATGCCGACCAGGCGCCCGCGGGCAGCACGAGCTGCCCGCGAGTGCACGGTGGCCATGAAGCCGCCACCGATGATGCCGACGCCGATCTTAACCGAATCGATCGCCCGGTCGCCGACCCGGCCTGCGTCCGTGGAGCCCTGACCGAGGCCAGCGCCGATGCTCATGCTGTCAGCGTTCCGACGCGCGGATCCCAGCTTTCGTCAAGCGGCGGCACGACCGTCACTGTGCTTTCAACAACGACCGGATCGCCGGTGTTCGCGGACTCGATCGTCGATGCCATGATGTCGAGCACGTGATACGCCTGCTCGCCAGATGCCCGCTCTGGTCGGTCTGCGCGGATGGCCTGGGCCAGCTCGGCGACGCCGGTTCCCCGCGAGGTCTTCGTGCCTGTCGACGGGATCGTCTCAACGTCTTCCCCGCCGCGGTGCACGATCAGGTCGCCGTCGAACGTGTTAGGGTCTGGGACCACGAGCGTGCCGTCTACACCGGCGATCTCGATCAGGGTGCGTCCGATCTTCGAGTCGAAGCTGAAGATGCTCTGCGCGGTCTGCCCGCTCTCGAATTCGTAGAGCGCGCTCACGTGCGTCGGCACGGTGACCTCGAACTCCTCGCCTGCGCGCGGGCCGGAGCCGATGGTGCGGAACGGCTTGGCCGTTGAAGAAGCGGCTGTGACCCGCTTCACCGGACCGAACATCTGCACCAGCGCCGTGACGTAGTACGGGCCGACGTCGAACAGTGGGCCAGCGCCCTCTTGGAACAGGAAGTCGGGGTTCGGATGCCACGACTCTGGGCCGGGGCTCTGGAACAGCGTGAGCGCGGTCAGCGGAGCGCCGATGCCGCCTGACTCCAGATAGCGCCTGGATGACTGCAGTCCTGCGCCGAGGAACGTGTCGGGCGCGGTCGCAACCCGCAGACCAGCGGCGTGCGCGGCATCCAGCAGCTGCTTGCCGCTTTCACGGTCAAGCGCGATCGGCTTCTCGCTCCACACGTGCTTGCCCGCCTTCAGCGCCTGCAGCGCCACCTCGACGTGCACCTTCGGCAGCGTGAGGTTGACGACGATCTCGATGCCGTCATCCGCGAGCAGCTGCTCGACCGATCCTGCCCCAGCCACGCCGAACTTCTCGGCCTGCGCAACCGCGCGAGCCTCGTCGATGTCTGCGATGAAGCGTACCTCGAGGTCGGGAAAGCTGGTCAGATTTTCGAGGTACTGGGTGCTGATGACACCGGCGCCGATGACGCCGACGCCCACGCGTCCTGTTCCGCTCACGCGAGGTTCTCCTTCACAAGGTATTCGTAGCTGTCCGCGACGGCCTGGAAGCGGTCTTCGCGGGAGTCGTCGAGTTCGATCACGCGCAGTGCGTTCGGCGCGGCCTCGATGATGGCGCGCACGGGCATGGAGCCCTTGCCGACGGCCACCTGGTCGAGGTTGTCTGTTGTGCCTGGGCCATCCTTCACGTGCAGTGCGACGACGCGGTCGCCAAGGCGCTTCAGCAGTTCGACCGGGTCTTGGCCGCCGACGGCTGCCCAGTACGTGTCGACCTCGAGCACGACGGCCTCATCCAGCTGGCTTGCGAGCAGCTCGAGCGCGCTCTGACCGTCGATCACGCTCTGCAGTTCGTGCGCGTGGTTGTGGTAGCCGACGCGGATGCCGTAATCGGCTGCGAGCTTTGCCGCTTCGTTGAGCTCGGCCGCGACCTGGGCGACGGACTCCGCGCTCTGCCAACGGTCCGGGGCTGCAAACGGGTCGATCACGGTCTGGATGCGGAGGTCGCGAGCAGCTTCGAAGATGGCGGCCTGGTCGGTGTCTCCGCCGAGCAGGTGCACGTGGGTGGTCGGCGCGGTGAGCCCTGCGGCCTTCAGCGCATCGCCCAGGCCCTCGTATGCGACGAAGTTGAACGGCTCAACCTGAGTGAACCCGACGTCGGCCAGCCGCTGAAGCGTGCCTGGCAGGTCTTCTTGCAAGACCTCTCGCACGGTGTAAAGCTGCACGGACAGTTGCGATGGTGACACGATTCTCCTCGTTGAGGCAGCTCGACGGATGCGACGAGCATGACGATGACGGACGTACCCGTCCATTCAACCAGACTTCTGTCGACTGTCAATCAAAAGATGCGTGTTTGGCGACAAACGGAAACTTTTCTGCTCGCTCGTGTGGTTCAATGACGTCATGACCGACACCGCGGCAGGCCCAGCCATGCTCGCTCCGGATGCCGCCGCGCTGCTTCAGCTGCTGCGCGACGGCACGCCGAGAACGCGTGCGCAGCTGGCCGAGCAGACCGGTCTTGCCAGGTCGACCATTGCTGGCAGGCTCGACGCGCTCCTGTCGGCCAATCTTGTCATTCCGGCGGGCGACGAGGCCTCAAGCGGCGGGCGCCCGCCTGCTCGGCTCGCGTTCAACCCGGCAGCGCGCATCCTGATCGCCATCGACCTTGGTGCAACGCACGG
>DATMTC010000300.1:0-11827 GCA_035565115.1 Microbacteriaceae bacterium
GCGAACGCCCCAGTGTCGGCGCGTGTCTATCTCGCGCCGAATGGCGGCCTCGACGCGCTGCAGGCCGCGGCGACCGCTGCGTCACGCAGCCACGAATTCCTCACGCCGGCGCAATACCACGCGCAATTCGACGCGACCCCGGCAACCGTGAACGCCGTGAGCGGATGGCTCACCGGCGCCGGCCTCACCGTCAGCGCAGACGCGAACCACCGCTACGTTGACGTCTCAGGCAGTGTTGGCGCAGCGAACAAGGCATTCGGGGTCTCTATTGCGAAGTTCAAGCACGATGGTCTCAGCGTGCAGGCCCCAACAGGTCCGGCGACGGCACCTGACGCGGTCGCGGCATCCGTCATTGCCATCGACGGCCTAGACACGACAGTGTCGATCGTCGAACCGCAGACCCAGAAGCCGTCACCGCCCAGTGCAGGGTTCCGCAACGCTCCGGTCTGTTCACACTGGTACGGCGACCAGAATCCGACAACGCTGCCGGCCCCGGATGGCACAGTGCTCCCCCAGTTCGACGGAGCCACGCTGCCGTACTCACCGTGCGGTTACACCGGACCTCAACTGCGCAACGCATACGAAGCGGGCGCTGCAGCCGGCCTCGACGGGCGAGGCGTGACGGTCGCTATCACGGATGCATATGCCTCCCCGACGGTGGAAGCCGACGCGAACCGCTATGCGACAGACACCGGCGACCAGCCGCTCGCCGCAGGGCAGTTCACGCAGAGCGAGCCGCGTGCGTACACGCAGGTGAACAGCAACAAGTCGCCGAAGCAGTGCGGGGCGACCGGCTGGTACGGCGAGGAAACTCTCGACGTCGAGGCGGTTCATGCCATGGCACCGGCCGCGAACATCCGCTACTACGCTGGTGCAAGCTGCCAGGATCGCGACCTGCTCGACACGTTCAGCCGCATCAATGACGAGGGTGTTGCGAACATCGTGACGAACTCGTGGGGAGGCGTCGGCGACGCCGTGAAGCCTGCCCTGCTGCAGCCATACGAGACCGCGTTCCTTCAGGGTGCTGTTGAAGGAATCAGTTACGCGTTCTCCACCGGTGACGCGGGTGACGAGGCCGCAGAGATCGGCTCACCGCAGACCGACTTCCCGGCATCCGACCCGTATGTCACCGGTGTCGGCGGCACATCGACCGCGATCACGCCGGACGGTGTCGTCGGGGAGACGGGCTGGCAGACCACGAAGTACACCATCGTCAATGGCGCCTGGTCCGCAACAACGCCGTTCCTGTATGGCGGTGGCGGCGGTTACTCGTCGAACTTCGCCGAGCCCGACTATCAGGTCGCGGCAGGCATCGTCAGTCCGAACGGTGGCCGCGCGCTGCCCGACGTATCGATGGATGCTGACCCGACGACCGGCATGCTGGTCGGCCAGACGCAGTCCTTCCCGGGCGGACCGGCTTACGACACATACCGCATCGGCGGAACGAGCCTCGCCTCGCCGCTGTTCGCGGGCATGACCGCCCTGAAGATCCAAGCAAGTGGTCACGGACTTGGTCTGCTCAACCCGGCGATCTACTCCGACCACTCTGGCTTCCATGACGTCACGGGCGCTGGCGTCGATGCGGGCAACATCCGCGTCGACTTCGTGAATGGCCTGGATGCCTCGGACGGCTACGTCTACTCGGTGCGTTCCTTGAACACGGCGAACACAACGCTGAAGGTCGGCACAGGATGGGACAGCGAGACCGGTTGGGGCAGCGCCCGAGCCGGCTGGCTCACTGCCGCGCCGTAATGGGGGCGTCGTGATGGGGGCGCGGTAATGGGGGCGTCGTGATGGGGCGCGGTAATGGCTACGCGGTAGCGGCCGTAGCTGCCGCACCGTAAGGCGCCAACAAGAAAGGGGTCCGGCTCATGCCGGGCCCCTTGCGCGTGCCCGCCGACACGGCAGTTCAGTCGAATTTAGACAGCCAGTGGATCGGCAGGCCGAACGACAGCGCAATGCACAAGATGCCGCCGATGAACACGAATGCCTCGCCTCCGGGAAGCTCAGGTGCGACGCCCATCAGGGCGAGCCCGCCCAAGAACAGCACGAACGACACAATCAAAGCGATGACATTCATCGATTCCTCCCGGCATCACCCTACCCCGGTTCGATCGTCCGGGGGACAGCTACTGGGGGACACTGTCCCCCAAAAAGCCGCTACGACACGACTCCACGATACGGCAGGCTCGAAGCGACAGCGAGGAGATCGGCGTGCCGAACAAGCATGAGGTGAGCGAGAATGCGCTCGCCAACGCGGCGCACGCGCACGAGCTTCGTCCGCAACCTCACCTGCTGCGTCAAGGCATCACCGCGTGCGTCGCATTGACGACCCCGGTGTTCGCCGTTCTCTACTGGATGTCGCTGCAGAACGGCCAATGGCCGACCGTGCTGGCCGTGCACATCCTCATCGCACTGCTGACCGTATTGTTCGCCCTCGGCTACCGCGGCGCATCCGTTCTGGTCTCGGCCAGCGGCATCCGCGAGCGCGGCTTCTTCGGTCGCACGCGCTCGACGCCGCTCGACGCGATCGGCAGCATCCTGTTGCTCGAGATCTATCGTGACAGCGCCCTCGACACCCAGATGCAACTGTTCGTCTGCGATCGAGAGGGCCGGATGCTGCTTCGCATGCGCGGCCTGTTCTGGTCACGAGACGACATGGACACCGTGATCGAAAGCCTCGATGTTCCGATCGAGGTTGTTGATGGCACATTCACGATGGCCGATCTGCGGCGCACCCGCCCCGAGCTTCTCTATTGGTTCGAGCGGTTTCCGCGGCTGTCCAGCTTCTGGATGCGCGCACGCGCGTAGGCGCTTCTGGATGCGCGCACGCGCGTAGGCACCGCGCTACACGACGGCGGCTGGACGTGCCGAGCGGCCGGGCCTTACACGACGGCGTCGGTGCGGATGCCCAGCAGTCCCCCGGCACCGTCATCGGACGGCAGCGGGCGAAAGCCAAGGCGGCTGTAGAACGCTTTCGCTCCCGTATTGCGCGGCGATACGCCCAGGTGCACCCCCGGCACACCGCGTTCCGCGAGCTCGGCAAGCAGGGCGCGGATGAGCCTGCGGCCGACGCCCTGGCCTTGCAGCTCAGGAAGAAGATCGATGTGCAGATGTGCGGGGAACTCGTCGATCTCCGGAATCATCATGCGCTCCGGATGCGTTCCAACCTGGATGATCTCATCGGAAGACGTTGCGGTGGCGACCTGCGCCGACGGTGTGCTCGGCGAATATTTCGCGGTGAAGCCGGGCAGCCACTGGGCGCGGAAGCGATCGATGAAGCTGCGTGTGTCTGCTGCCGCGACGAGATATCCGGCCACCCGTTTGCCCGTGTCTACGACGAACGCGAGGTCGGGTTCGAGCTCGACATACGGAAGCACGTAGATGTCAGCAAGCAGGTCGTCGCTGACGTACATTCCCGTCGCATCCGCGCCCGAGTCTCCGGTCTTCAGACAGATCTCGGCGACGTCAGCTCGGTCGGATGGTCGATATTTGCGGATCTCTGGCACCCGACAATCCTGCCATCCGTGCCGGATGTCGGTGGCACACGACATACTGTCGGTGTGGATGGCAGATCGGCTGAGGCGCGGGCATCGCCTGCTGTGCGCTCGCCTGCTGTGCCGGTACCGGCTGTTCGCTCGCCGGCCGTGCGTTCGCCTGCTGTGCGTTCGCCGGCCGTGCGCTCGCGGGGCGATGTGCCGCAAAGCAGCGCTCCGCAGAGCAAGGGTCAGCTGCTGTCTAGCCGAGCGGTGTCGTTGACGCGCGTGTTTCCTTCGCAGCAGGTCGCATCGATCGTTCGTCACTACTGGATTCCGCGGTGGGACATCGCCGATGGTGCCCAGGTGCGTCAGAACGTGCTCGATTATCCGGCCATGAATCTCGTGATCGAAGCCGAGGATGCGCGGCTGTATCGAGCGTTGCGCGGACGCAGCATCCGAACGCTCACGGGGTCTGGATGGGCATTCGGCGCGCTACTCCAGCCCGGCGCTGGAAGGCGACTGCTCGACGCATCCGCTCGGTCGGTGCCCGCTGCCGGTATGCCGATCGAGCGCCTCACCGCGCCAGGTGGCCGCGAAGTTGCCGCCGCGGTGCGCGACGCATACGCGAACGGCGTGGGCGAAGCGAACGAAACGAACGAAGCGAACGACGCCGACCGCGCCATGATCGCCGAGTTCGAATCCTGGCTCGTCGGCCTGAATCTCGCGCCGGATCCGGATGCCGAGCGCGTGCGAGACATCGTCACCGCCGTTGAATCAGACCGTTCGCTGCTGCGAGTTGACGCGTTGGCGGCACAATTCGGCATCGGGGTGCGCCGGCTCCAGCGACTCATCACGGAGTACATCGGATTCGGGCCGAAGTGGCTGATCCAGCGCTACCGACTGCAAGAGGCGGCGCACGCTCTGGCAGATGCAGCCCCACCGAGAATCGCCGATCTGGCAGCAGCGCTCGGCTATGCCGACCAGGCGCACTTCGGGCGAGAATTCAAGACCGTTGTCGGCGCAACGCCCAGTGAATACCTCGCGGATGCCTCCCGCACCCGAGCCGAGCCGGCATGACTGATCTGGTCGCCGACTATCTGCGCCGCTGGGCCTCCGAGCCGGATGGCGCCACGTTTTCGACGCCCACAAGCATCCTCGCGCCCGCGCGGCGGGGCGAACTGCCGGTGATGCTCAAGATCGCCACGGAAGCGGAGGAAGCCCGCGGCAACCACCTCATGGCCTGGTGGAACGGCGCCGGTGCAGCCACGGTGCTCGAGCACGACGACAACGCCGTGCTCCTTGAACGCGCCGTTGGCACGCGTTCGCTCGCGCGCATGGCGGAATCCGGCGGCGATTGTGACGACGAAGCCACCCGCATCCTCTGCCTGGTCGGCACTCACCTGCACGCGTTCGGAGTTTCGGCAGGCGGCGCATCCGCTGGTGGTGCACGTGTCTCGCCCGTCGTTGAGCCCCCGAGCGACCTGATCGGGCTCGAACACTGGTTTCGCGATCTGTTCACGCACGCAGCAGCGGTCGGTGGCTTCCATGCGCGTGCCGCTGTGATCGCCGGCGAATTGCTCGCAGACCAGCGTGAGATTCGCGTGCTGCACGGCGATCTGCATCACGGAAACGTGCTCGACTTCGGTGCTGAGCGGCATCCGCGGACGGACGGATGGCTTGCGATCGACCCGAAGTACCTGATCGGCGATCGCGCATTCGATTTCACGAACATCCTGTGCAATCCGACTGCGGCGGTCGCCCAGCAACCAGGGCGATTCGCCCGTCAACTCGACGTGATCGCAGAGACGGCAGGTCTCGAGCGCGAACGCCTGTTGCGCTGGAGCGTCGCCTGGTGCGCGCTTTCGTCGTCGTGGCCGTCGAACGACGGCCAGTGGCCGCGCTCGACGATCGCCCTCGGCCTCGAGGCAGAGCGGATGCTAGCGGCCGGCTGACCCCGCTCGGCCCGACCGTTCTCGGTGCGACCCTGCTCGGCCTCACGGTTC
This sequence comes from Microbacteriaceae bacterium, assembly GCA_035565115.1. Classification (GTDB taxonomy): domain Bacteria; phylum Actinomycetota; class Actinomycetes; order Actinomycetales; family Microbacteriaceae; genus Rathayibacter_A. Next base: position 5,483 of record DATMTC010000300.1, read on the forward strand.
TCGGCGCGTGCCGTCACAAGGAGATCCGGTCGACACGCCGTCACTTCTGCACCGACACGCCGACCTCAACACCGAATCTCCTTACGATCGCACGCGCGCTCCTCACGATCGCACGCGGTCGTCACGATCACACACGCGGGGCACGCGCTACCGGCCGCGGGACGTGCCGTCACAAGGAAATCCGGTCGACACGCCGTCACTTGTGCGCCGACACGCCGACCTCAACACCGAATCTCCTCACGACCGCACGCACGCGGGCTTCTCACGATCGCACGCGGGCTCGTCACGATCGCACGCGGGGCACGTGCTGCGGCGGCGCTACCTGCGGCGTCGCGTGCCGAAGATTCCGGCCACCACGCTGGTGAGGATCGTCTGGGTGGTGCGCGAACCGAGCACCTCCTCCAGCATGCTCTTCTGGGGCTTGGCCGCCCGTGTGCGTGTGGAACCGCCCGTCTTCTTCAGCAGCCGGTTGTACTCGGCGTCAGCCGCCTGCTGCGCCTTCGCCTGATCGGCGGCTGCCTTTGCTGCCGCTTTGGCGGCATCCGCATCGCTTTTCGCCTGGTCGGCCGCTTGCTGGCGCGCCGCCTCAGCTGCTGCTGCAGCGCCCAGCTTCTTCGCAAGCATCTCGCGCGCAGAATCGCGATCGATCGGCGTGCCATATTTCGCCAGCAGCGGCGACGCCGCGACCGTCGCATCGATCTGGGCATCGGGCGTGGGCGACATCGATCCTTGCGGTGCGCGCATCCGTGTCCACGCCACCGGGCTCGGCGCGCCCTTCTCGTTCATCACGGTGACGATCGCCTCACCCGTTGCCAATGACTGCAACACCTTCTCCAGGTCGTAGCCGGATGTCGGGTAGGTCGAGACCGTCGCGCGCAGTGACTTGGCGTCATCCGGTGTGAACGCGCGCAACTGGTGCTGCACCCGGGAGCCGAGCTGGCCGAGGATGTCGCTTGGCACATCCTTCGGCGTCTGGGTGACGAAGAAGATGCCGACGCCTTTCGAGCGGATGAGCCGCACGGTCTGAGTGATCGAGGTCAGGAAGTCCTTCGACGCGTCCTTGAACAACAGGTGTGCTTCGTCGAAGAAGAAGACGAGCTTGGGTTTGTCTTGATCGCCGACCTCCGGCAGGTCGTTGAACAGGTCGGCAAGCAGCCACATGAGGAACGTGCTGAACAGTGCAGGCTTGTCTTGAACGCCAGGTACCTCGAGCAGGCTGATGACGCCCTTGCCGTCTGAGGTTGTCTTGAGGAATTCGGCCGTGTCGATTTCCGGTTCGCCGAAGAAGGCGTCCGCGCCCTGGTCAGCGAATGTGATCAATTCGCGCAGGATGACTCCGACCGTCGCGCTCGACAAGCCACCGAGGCCGGTCAGCTCGGCCTTGCCGTCGTCGCTGGTCAGATAGCTTAGCACTGCCCGCAGGTCGGCGAGATCGAGCAGTGGAAGGCCCGCCTGCTCCGCATAGTGGAAGACCAGGCCCAGGCTGGACTCCTGCGTGTCGTTGAGGCCGAGCACCTTGCTCAGCAGCAGCGGCCCGAAGCCGGTGATGGTCGCTCGAATCGGCACACCTTTGCCGACGCCGCCGAGGCTGAAGTATTCGGTAGGCGACGCGGTCGGTTTCCAGTCCTGGCCGATTCCGGTCGTGCGTTCGAGCAGCTTCGCACTGGATTCGCCAGGACTCGCGATGCCAGACAGGTCGCCCTTGATGTCTGCAGCAAACACCGGAACGCCGGCAGCGGAGAGCTGTTCTGCAAGCACCTGGAGCGTCTTCGTCTTGCCCGTGCCCGTTGCGCCCGCCACGAGCCCGTGGCGGTTGAGCATTGCCAATGGGATGCGCACCGGCACGTCCGGCAGCGCATCACCGTTGACGAGCGCTCCCATCTCGAGCGCAGGCGCATCGAATGCGTACCCAGAGCGGATGGCGTCCACGTGCGACTGGTCGAGCGGTCCGGCCCCTGCGGCTGAAGGTGTCGCTTCGACAGGCTCAGCGACCGCGTCTGCTGCAGGCGGTGCTGCCACAGGGTCTTCCGCAGGATCTTCCGCAGGTGCTGCTGCCGCTGCAGCAGCTTTCGCGGCGGCCTCGGCTTCCTGCGCGCGCTTGATGGCGGCATCCGCTTCGGCTTGCGCCTTCTCTGCGGCGGCGGCCGCTGCTGCCGCTTCCGCCTGGGCCTTCTGGACTGCGTCATCCGTCATGGGCACAGCCTACTGACCCGCGGCATCCTGCCGTCACGATTTCCCATGCGCAGTCGCCGCCGCCCTCTCCCGTCGAGTGCTCCCTTGTGGTCGTTATGACGCGGGTGAAAGGGACCACAAGGGGAGCACTCGGCGAGGATGCCTGCAGCTAGCGCTCTTCGAGCCCCCAGCTCTGGCCATACCCGCCATCCGACTCTGGCCTGGCCATCAACTCGAGGAACGGCTCGGCATCGAACGCCTCCGGCCCGAGCACACCGGTGCCGCCCCAGACACCCGTCGCGAGCAGTTCGAGGGCGATCACCGGGTTCAGCGCGGTCTGCCAGACGACGCACTGGCTGCCGTATTCGCGCATCGTCCACTCGTTGTCGCTCACGTGGTACAGATAGACCTCGCGGGCGGCGCCATCCATTCCTGTGCCACGCACCCAGACGCCCGCACACGTCTTGCCCGTCATCCGTGGGCCGATCAGCGCCGGGTCAGGCAGCGCGGCCGCAACCACGTCGCGCGGCGCAACCTCCACCTGACCGGATGCGCTGCGCACCCGCAGGGGAGCCGTCGAGTCCAGCCCGAGCCGGTGCAGCGTCTTCAGAATGCCGATGAAGTCGTCACCGAGTCCGTATTTGAATGTGACCCGGCCAGCATCCAGCCAGCGTGGCATCAACAGCACTTCCTCGTGCTCGACGTTCACGCATTCAACAGCACCGATGCCCTCTGGAAAGACGAACACCTCTGGCTCACTGAATGGTTCGGTCGTGAACCAGCCTGCATCGCGCTCGAAGATCACCGGCGGGTTCAAACATTCTTCGATCGTCGTCCAGATGCTGAAGCTTGGCGCGAAGATCTCCGCGCCCGTCTCGTCGCGCACCACCAGGTTCGCGCCATCGCGCGTGCCCAACTCGTCGATCGTCTCGAACAGGTGGTCGGATGCGTACCGCGCGAACACGTCGGACAGCCCGGGTTCAACCCCCATGCCGACCAGTGCAAGGCGGCCGGCGTGTTCCCAATCTGGCGCCTGTTCGAACTGGTCGTCGCCCAGTTTCACGCCGGTCAGCACATATGGATCGGTCGGATGCGGTTCTGACAGGCTCATCGCCATGTCCACATAGTCAGCATTTGCAGCGAGCGCGCCGGCGAAGATCGTCGGAACGAACTTCGGCTCGACGGCGTTCATCACGTGCGTTGCCGAGTGCTCACGGGCGACGGATGCGACGACTTCCGGATCCGACGCATCGATCGCCGCTGCTGTGAACCGGCCGGCGACATCCGGCCCGTGCTTGTCCGCGATCCAGGAGATGGTGCGCTCGGCTCGCGCGATGTCGTAATCGCTGACGACGATTGCTTCGTAGAAGTCGCGCCTGGCGGCGATCTTCGCGATCGAGTCGCCAACGCCGCCTGCACCGACCAGCAGAATCCTCATGCGGTCACGCTAGCGCCTGCCGGAAGGAATTCAACTCACGGGACGCGCGAAAAGCACCGGATGCCGTCCGACAAGCCGTACTTCGCGCTAATGCGCGAGGGCTGGCACCGTCTTCGGACGCACGATGAACCACAGAGCAAGCACCGAAACGACGGATGTTCCGATCATCACAGCTCCCATCGGCGCAGCACTCGACACACCGAGCAGCCCGACGATCGGCGAGATCAGTCCCGCGAGCCCGAACTGCAGCGCGCCAAGCAGTGATGCTGCTGTTCCTGCCTCGTGCGCGTGCCCGTTCAGCGCAAGCACCTGCACGCAGGGAAAACCGAATCCGGCAGCACAAATGAAGAACCACAGCGGGATCACAACACCCCACATGCCGGCCCCAGACTCGGTGAGCACCACAATCGCCACCGCGCTCACGAGCATCACGGCCGTGGAGACGGCCAGGATCCACTGCGGGCCGGCATACTTCGTGATGCGCGCGCTCGCCTGCACGCCGATGATGATGCCGACCGAGTTCACGGCGAACAGCAGTCCGTATTGCTGCGCGTCGAATTTGTACACGGCCTGGAAGACGAATGAACTCGACGACAGGTATGCGAACAGTCCGGAGAAGTTCATCGCGCCAACGACGATGATCCCGACATATGCACGGTCGGTGAACAGTGCCCGATAGCGCTGCCGCATCGTCGAGTGGCCGGCATCCGTTCGCCGCGCCTTCGGCAGGGTCTCGACGATCCACACCGCCACGCAGCCGAGCACGAATGCGCCGTAAACCGCGAGCACCCAAAAGATGCCTCGCCACGGCATGAACAACAGCAGCTGCGACCCGACAACCGGGGCAAGAACCGGGGCGAGCCCGTTCACGAGGGCAAGGCGCGACAGCATCCGCACCAGTGGCCGGCCGCCGAAGAGGTCGCGGACCATCGCCATCGCGACCACGCCGCCTGCGGCAGCACCGATGCCCTGCAGCGCACGGAACACGCCGAGGATCTCAACGTTCGGCGCGAGCGCTGCTCCCATACATGCGGCGATGTGGATGGCTGTGGCAAGCAGCAGCGGCAGCCTGCGGCCCACCTTGTCGCTCCATGGTCCGACGAGCAGCTGGCCGAGGCCGAATCCGACGGTCGTCGCCGTGAGCGTCAGCTGGATCACCGCCGCCGAAACGCCGAACTCGGTCTCGAGCTGCGGCATCGCGGGAAGGTACATGTCCATGGTGAACGGGCCGAGGGCCGTGAGTGCACCGAGAACGAGGATGTACGACATCCGTTGACGGCCGGACAGCGAGTCTCCTGGATGGACGACGGTAGTCACAGGGGTCCTTATTGAAAGAGAAACGCCACGTCGAACGTGACGCGGCGTTGGAGTCAGAGAGGTGCAGAGCTGGATGGTGCTTGGGCAGTTAGGCGAGAAGCCTTGGAACGTGTCGAATCGATTCGATGCGACTAGGAAATCCTATACCGCGGCGCGAGCGACGTTCGCGACGCGCCGTCGAGATGCGCGGTCGAGATGCACTGTCGACGTGCGCGGTCGACGTGCGCGGTCGACGTGCGCTGTCGAGATGCGCGGTCGAATGCGCGGTCAAGATCGGTGCCGTTTGTTGGTCGCCCGTGCCGGTAACTCAGGCAAATCGGATGCCGCGCGCCAGACATCCGCGTAATCATGCGGGTCGAAGCTGGCGGCTGGCACGTTCTTCCTGAGCTACCGGCACGCGACAACGGAGGATGACGATAGTGGCGCCGCCGTAACCGACCCCTGGCCCGGTCGAAGCCGGCAGGTTCGGGCGCCATTTTCTGACTATTGCGCCACTTCAACTGGCGCACTAGCCAGAAGATGGCGCTGGACAGAGCCGAGACCGCCGGCGATCCCATACGAAACGCCAGCCACCCCGACACCGACATGGACACCGCCACCGACACCGACACCGACAGCCAAATCGCGGGCCTGCGGCCAGGGTGAAATACCGGAGAAGTGGCTATCCATGTCAGTGCCGGTTCGCTGGGGTGCCGAGTCGGGTTGCCTGGATGCCGCAGCGGAGTTCGCGGGTAACTCAGGTAAATCGGATGCCGCGTGTCGAACATCCGCGTGATCACGCGGGCCGAAGATGGCCGTTGGTAAATTCTTCCTGAGTTACCGGCGCGCCTGGCCGGTGCAGTTGACCTGCCCGTAACTCAGTAACCCAACGCCCACCCGGTCGAAGGGCGCAGCTACCGGCGCCACTTGCTGGCTATCGCGCCAGTTCAACTGGCGCAATAGCCAGAAAAGGGCGCTGATAACCACGAAACACCGGCAACCCCATACAGAAACGTGCCAGCCACCCTGGCACTGATATGGATAGCCACTACCGGAGATTTTTGCGAGACGCCGTGCGTGGATGGCGCTCGGCACGGGGTGTCGCGAAAATGTCCGGCATTTCGACGGCGGTGCGACGTCCGGAACACGTCCACGGATTGCGGCTCGGCGGATTGCAGCTCGGCGGATTGCGGCTCGGCGGATTGCAGCTCGGCGCCCGTCACTCGTACAGTAGAAGAAAGCGCTTTCCCGCCCCGGCAGACCAGCCGTCAGGCGTAGCGCACCAACCGACGGGGAGCATCCGTGCAGCTCGCAGACGTTCATGCAGCAATCCGCGAGCCAGACGACGACGCTCGACCGATGATGCGCTGGTGGTGGTTCGGCCCCGACGTGCAGCGAGCGGATGTCGACAGCCAACTCGAGAGGATGCGCCGCGCAGG
>DATMTC010000301.1:0-13753 GCA_035565115.1 Microbacteriaceae bacterium
ACGACAACCGTTCTGCGTTCGATTCCCTGCGGCCGCATCGTGGTCAGCCGATAGCGCTGCAGCATGGGGACCAAGGCGGGCATCATCATTGCGAGCATCATCACTGTCCACGTGCCGATGAACCCGAGCAGATCGCTGCGCGGCTCACCATTCATCTCACCGCCCATCGACTCGCTGCCCATCGACGACATTGCAGCCATCGACGTGCACCAATAGATCGTTACGGCCGCGCAGCCGACGCCGACGGCGGCCGCGACACCGACGACACCGGCCTGGCGCAGCTCAGCTGGTCGCGTACTCGTCATGACGACGCCACCACTGCTCGGTTTCATTGCGACCCTTCGGTGCCCGATCCAGCCACTGGAACATGCCCCAAAGCACGTCCAGACCACGCCGGTAGGTGGAATAGGTGTGGTAGACCACGCCGTCGTCCAATACGAATGCGCTCATCCCCGGCCCCTCCTGGGTAAAGGTGTGTGCATCCGTGCCACTTGCGTCGGCCAACGATGCGACGAACTCGTTCGGCGGCTCGGATTGTGCCGGTTGCTGCTCCACGAGCGTCACGTTGAAATCGACGTTGAACTCGCTTCCGTACGAGGACGCCCATGGAAAGCTCCAGCCCATGCGCCGTTCGTACTCCAGCAGCTTGTGAAGCGGAGCGCGAGACACCGCGGCAAGAGTCACGTCGTGATTGGCCAGGTGGATGGCGTATCCGTCGAATCCGTCAGCGATGTTCGAGCACGACGGGCAGCCTGCCGTGAAGTCCGGACCGAACATGAAGTGATAGATCAGCAGCTGGGACCTGCCGTGAAACAGGTCGGCAAGCGATGCAGGTCCGTCGACCGTGTCGAACCGGTAGTCCGCTTCGACGCGCACCCACGGCAGTTCCTGCCGTTTGCGTGCAAGCTCGTCGCTGCGTCTCGTGAGCTCCTTCTCGGCCGTCAGCAATTCGAGCCTTGCGCTCTCCCACTCCTGCTGCGTTCCCGTCAGATGTGTTGTCATCGGTTTCTCCTATCGTCTTCTAGACGATGGCCACGCTAGCGACGCTGCTCGGCGGAGCGTGAGTGACAAGTGTGTCGCGATTATCTGACGCCGATCGCGATTGCAGAGTGGTCGGAGGCGCGCCATACGATAAGGGGATGGATGATCTTGTCGACACGACGGAGATGTACCTCAAATCCGTTCTCGAGATGGAAGAGGAGGGCGTGCCTGCGCTTCGCGCTCGCATTTCAGAACGTCTTGAACAGGCTGGACCGACGGTGTCGCAGACGGTTGCGCGCATGGAACGGGACGGCCTGATCGTCGTGTCGGCGGATCGCCACCTGGTGCTCACCGAGCACGGAAGACGCACCGCGATCAACGTGATGCGCAAGCACCGCCTGGCAGAATGCTTGCTATCAGAGGTGATCGGGCTCGACTGGGAGCACCTGCACGAAGAAGCATGCCGCTGGGAGCATGTAATGAGCGATCAGGTCGAACAGCGCCTGCTCAAGCTACTGAGCCGGCCGACGGTCACTCCGTATGGCAACCCGATTCCGGCTCCAGACGAATTGACGATGCGCGCAGCCGGCGACACGTCAACGATGAATCTTGTTCGTTATGTCGCAGACAGCACGGAACCTGTACGCGGTCGCATCCGCTGGATCGGCGAACCCCTTCAGGTGTACCCGGCGATGCTTGGGCAGCTTCAACGAGCGGGCGTGCTGCCGGGCGAGACAGGAACATTCACGCTGCATGGCCCAAGCGTGCTCGTCACCATGGACGGCAGAGCGGATGCCGTCGAGTTGCAGCATCAGTTCGCCGCCCACCTGTTCGTCTCGGCCGCCTGAACGCACTAGACCGCTGCTGCGGTGCGCCATCCCCCGTGGTATTCGGTGCGCGCCGTCACGGCATACGGAACCGGGCTGACGACGACTCGCACCGCTCGCTGCTCGTGCGGTTCGACCGTTGTCTTGTCGGTGTTCGGCTGCTCGCCCCAGAGCACACGCAGTTCGGTGCCGACCTCGATGTTCGGGTCGATCGTCGCGAGTGAGAGGCCGCGCCGTTCGTTCGCCGAATATCCGGTGAACAGCGACGCGCCAACGACGGTGCCGTCCGCATCGACCACCGAGTCGAAGTTCGACGACCCGTAGTTCGCGTTCGGCAGGTCGAAGAACTGCGCTCCGGGACCGTCCGTGTCGAGCACCGACGTGAGCACGCTGCCCAGGTCTTCTGCATTCCAGGCAAGTGTGACCTTCTTGCGCTGCGCGGCCGGGTCGATCTTCTCAAGCGCATCCCGCCCGATGAAGTCGTGGTCGAACTTCACGAACGAGCCGTAGCCGAGCTCCCACGGATTAAGGTAGTAGTCCTCGATATCGTCAGACACGAACGAGCCCGCGAGCGCGTTCGTTGCTTCGTAGCCGTCTGCCGGCAGCCACTGGCGGTATGCCCGCTCGGCCTCGCTCGAATAGATCGCAGGCAACGGTGACGGTATCCAACCCGATTCCAACGTGTTCGATGAGTATGCACGCGATCCTGTCGGCTCGATTCCGAACTCTTGGCCGGCCTCGAGGATGGCATTGCGGATGCGCTCGGCGTCTTCGTATGGGCCCCAGAGTTCGAGCCCAGGCGCCCCCGCCATGCCGTGACGGAGCGTGCGCACCTGCGTGCCGTCGACGTTGAGGTAGCCCATGTGGAAGAACTTGACCTTCTCGAGCGGCGCACCGTTGAGCTTCTCGATGATCGGCCAGGCATTCGGGCCCTGGATCTGCAGCCGCCAGTATTTACGAGAGACCGCATGACCGTAGGGCCGGGACGGTGACCTGCGATCGACCTCGACGTCAACGTCGTAACCGCCGGTCGAGCCGTGGTACAGCAGCCAGTTGGCACCTGGCGCTCGCCCGACGTATACGAATTCGTCTTCTGCCTCGTGGAACAGGATGCCGTCGCCGACGACTCCGCCGTTCGAGGCGACCGGCACGAACTGCTTGGCCGTGTTCACGGGAAAGTTCGCCACCGAGTTGATGCCGGTGTCAGAGATCAGCTTGAGGGCGTCTTTGCCCTTGATGAAGAGGTTGTCCATGTGGTGCGACTGGTCGTACAGCACGGCCGTTTCGCGCCACGCCCGTTGTTCGCGTCGCCAGTTGGTGAACTCGGCGGGCACGACCGGGTAGATGTAAGCGCCCAGATGGGAGTTGCGCAGTAGTTCGACGGTGTTGCCAGAGGCGTCGAGCACGTCCTGGAGGTTGTGAGCGGCCATGCGAACGTTCTCCTTGCCGATGAGGTGTTTGTTCGCAACGTACCCGTCGTCGTGAAACATGTCAACAGGATTGCCAACTATCCTGTGATCGATCCGCCCGGTGGTCGAGTAGCTGCTCGCGCAGCGAGCCGCGTATCGAGCTGCGCATCGAGCTGCCCTGGCGCGTCCGCGCCATTCCGGTGGTCGAGTAGCTGCTCGCGAAGCGAGCCGCGTATCGAGACCTCGCAACCTGGTCTGCGGTACGGACCCGAAGGTCGCTTTCGAGGTCTCGATAGGCGGCGCTCGTCCCTCGCGTCGCTACTCGACCACCGAAACGGGCCGAACACGCGTTTCGTGCCTACGAGAGTGGCAGCCCAATCCCAAGCCATCAAACCGACTCAGTCGAGTTGCTTGACGGCCTCGATCACCCCGAGCAAGTGCTGCCGCGTCGCCTCCACTGCCGCTTCGGCATCACGGTTCACGATCGCGTCGATGATGGCTGCATGCTCAGGAGCGGATGCTGCTGCCCTGCCAGGCTGGAACGAGAGCCTGAACTGGTGGCGAACGCTCTGCGCACGCAACTTCTCGAGGATTCCGACCGCTGTGCTGTGACCGCTCAGCTCGCGAATACGTTTGTCGAGCTGCTGGTTCAGCGTTGAATAGGTCAGAAGGTCGCCGGATGCGACTGCGTGCAGCAGGTCCTCGCGCAATGCACGCAGTTCCGTGATCTGTGCGTCTGTGATGCGCTCGGCCGCCTTTGCCGCGCACAGCCCTTCGAGTCCGATGCGCACCTCGAGAATCTCGACGGCTTCGTCGAGTGTGATGGCACGCACCCGCGATCCGCGATTCGGGAGCCGGTCGATCAACCCGTCACTGGCAAGCTCGAACAGTGCAGCGCGGACCGCGCCACGGCTGGCGTGGAACGCCGTGCTGAGGTCGGCTTCGATGAGCCGTTGGTTCGGCGCATAGTCCCCACGCACAATCGCCTCGCGGATCACATTCGTCACCTCGCTGACGTTCGAGGTGACGGGCCGATCCGAGCCCCCGTCGACCAGTGCAGTTGAAGCCATGTGAAATTAAACCTTTCGCGATCCGCCAGGACGAGTTCGGTCCAAGGTTACGCGCCGTGTGCTATTTTCGCGATTAGAACATTTTTGTGAACAATCAACCCGTCCGGCGGAGGAGTACGCAATGTTCGTCGCGATCCTTGGGCTGGGTGAAGCCGGCAGCCGGTACGCACAAGATCTGAGTGTGGCAGGCACGGCGGTGACCGCTTTCGACCCTGTCGTGTCAACGACGCTGGATGGCGTGGACCGCGCGACAAGCGTGGCCAGCGCCGTCACGCACGCCGATCTCGTGCTGAGCATGGTCGGGGGTGACGCTGCCGTCGAGGCAGCACGCGCGTCCTTTCCCGCCATGAAGCCGGAAGCGCTATTCGCCGACATGAACACCATGGCGCCCGACGTGAAATCCGCGCTGGCCGACATCGCGTCATCCGCCGGCGTGCACTTCGTCGACGTGGCCATCATGGCCCCCGTGCCACGCGCCGGTGCCGCAACCCGGCTGCTGGCCGCAGGACCAGGGGCGCAGCGGTTCGCCGATCATTTTCCGATTCGTGATGCCCCGATACAGATCGTCGGACAGACCGCAGGGGCATCCGCTGAATTGAAATTGCTCAGAAGCGTTTTCATGAAGGGCCTGGCAGCTCTTGTCTTCGAATCGGTCGCGGCGGCGGAACACAGTGGTTCCCGCGACTGGATGGTCGCCGAAATTGCAAGCGAGCTCGGCGGCTCAGGCGAACAACTGGTTGAGCGTCTGATCGATGGCACCACCACGCATGCTGCGCGGCGTGAACATGAAATGGTGGATGCCCAGAAACGTCTCGACCGCGTCGGTTCACCGTCGTGGATGACGCGCGGCACGATCCAGTGGCTGCACCAGATCGCGTCAGAACATTAGAACCGCCTGGTGAACGGCAGTGGTTTTCGCATCCTGATCAGCAGCAGCAATGGAAACAGAATGTATGGACCGTTGTAGAGCAGAAAGACGACGGGATTCGGGGTACGCGTGCCGACGGGTCCGAAGAACTCAACACCGAAGATCGGGATGCCAGTCAGCGCGATGATCATGGTGGCATAGATCACGCAGTACAGCTGAATCCAGTTGAAGCCCTTCACGAGCGAAATGATCAGCAGCACGTAGAACCCGACATAGACGAAGGCCGAGGTCCCGCTGATGAACCGCAACCAGACCGGATGCGACTGGTACAGCGGATCGAAGTTCGACGAGTACGTGTAGTTCCACTGCACGAGGATGTTCGGTGAGTTGGCCACTTGGTCCAATCCGAGTCCCTCGACCGAATCGCTGATGATGCACGTGACGATGAAGATCGAGAACACGACGATGAATCCGACGTCGAATGGGCGCCGACGCAGCGGAAGAATCGCCAACGCAGCGGATGCTGTGGTTTCGGTCACGCCGTCATGCTAGCCCCACGGCAGAACGCTCACGCGATGGCCAGCGCGCGGCGAACGTCTCCGCCATCGATGATTTCGCCTGAGTCTGCGACGGCGAAAATCGCGCATTCGTAGCGCTCTGCGGCCCAGCTGACGCCGTCGGCGCCCATTGCGTACACCGCGGTGGCCAGCACATCAGCTGTGGTCAGATCCGGCGCAATCACCGACACGCTCAACAGTCCGGTCGCAGGCATTCCCGTGCGGCCATCGATGATGTGACTGCCACGTTCGTACGAGCCTGAGGTCGCGATTGTCTCATCTGTCAGAGCGAAAACGGCGATCATCTGGTCGGCAGACTCCGGCGAGCGCACCCCGATCTGCCAGCGGCGGCCTGGGGCGGGTCTGCCAGCAGCGACGATATCGCCGCCGGCATTCACGCAGAAGTCGCGTATTCCGCGGGATCGAAGCAGATCGCCGGCTCGTTGAGCGGCCCAGCCTTTGACTATTCCGTTCAGATCTAGCCGTCCTTCCGCGTCGCGAAGCGTGAACACGCCGCCGGACACGGCGCTGAATCGTTCGGCGAGCACGAGTACCTCGGAGAAGAGGGCGTCGACGCCGGTCGGCGCGAGTTCCCCGCGGTTGACCTGGCTGAGCTCGCTTTCTGGGCGGTACGGGCTGAACAGTTCGTCTGCACGTCGAAGCTCGCCGAAGGCGTCACCCGCGGTCGAGTCATGATCGCCCGCGTCGCGGATGTCGATCGACATGGGCACGCCCATCACGGTCTCGAGGTAACGCATCAGCCGAGCTTGTCAATCGCCGACTGCAGCGATCGAAGGTAGCCATCTGAGGTGTATGTCGCGCCGCTGACGCTGTCGACCTTTGCCGACTGCGATTGCAGCACCTCTTTGTTCAGAATCGGCACGGAGTATCCGGTGATCTCTTGATCGCGGCCGCTCTGATCGGGAACCTGCAGCACGGTGACCTTGGTGATGTTCGTGCCAGCGAACGACACCCGCACCTGCACGTTGCCATATCTGGTTGAGATTGCATCGCCGGTAATCGTCTTGGCTCCTCCGGCTGCCGTGGGCGTGGATTGCGCGGCAGAAGGACCCGTGCTCGTGGTCGGTTGCGACGTCGTCGAAGCCGGTTGCGAGCCTGCCGAATAGAACTTGACTCCGAGCGTGGCCCCGAGCACCGCCAGCAGAGACACGAAGAGCGTCGTGCCTCGCCATCCACGCTGTCTCATAGTCTCCAACCGCCTTTCACGCGATGCTCAGTTCTTCACGGTGGATCATTCGTCGCGGCAGCCCAAGGTGTGACAGAGAGCCCTCGACCGTGTCAGCCATCCCGTTCGGGCCGCAGATGTACGCCTCTCGTTCCAGAGCATCCGGTACCAGGGTGCGCAGGCTGGAGACGCCGAGCGGGTCGTACGCGAGTTGGCTCCGGCTGCCGACCACCGTAGTGACCCTGATGCGGCCGAGCGCCCTGAGTTCATTATCGAGTCCGATGCTTGCCACGTCGCTGCTCCGATAGATCACCGTCACGTCGCGTCGGCGTCGCACGAATTCTTCTGCGAGTGCCCGGATCGGCCCGATCCCTGCCCCGCCTGCCACCAGCAGAATCTTGCCGCTGGTGCTGTGTGCCGCTGTGAACACGCCGAACGGGCCCTCTGCGAACACCACAGTTCCGACCCGCAGGTGCGGGAATTTCGCCGTGTGATTCCCGAGCGACCCGACGCTGATGCGCATGAAGTCGTTATCAGGCACGCGAGAAAGCGAGAACGGATGCGCGGTGAGCAGGTGACCGAAGGTCAGGAATCGGAACAAGAAGAATTGCCCGGCAACCGCCCCAAGTTCGTGCAGTCGTTTGCCGCCAAGCCACACGCTTGTGATGCCGCCGCCCTCATCGACGACGGCGACGACCCTCAGGCGATGACGCCAGGCTGCGGTGATCGGCAAGACCACCCGCCAGGTGAGCACCGCGGATGCCGTCGCCAGGTACAACATGATCCAGGCCGCCCGGTTGATCGGATTCGAGTCGAAGTGCACTCCCCCGCTGATCTGATGCAGAAATGTCAAGAAGACGGCGATATAGGCCGAGACGTGCAACCAGTACCAGAGTTCATATGGCAGCTTCTGACGCGGCACTCGCGCACTCGAGATGCCGATGGCAAAGAACAGCAGGGTGCCGATCAGCGCAGTGAGCATGTCAGGATACGAGGTCAAAACGGCGACCGTCGCCGCCCACGGGGCTTGGGTCGCGATCAGCTGCTGGCCGAAGATCATCGCCACAACGTGCGTGACGATCAAGAAGAGCACGGATGCGCCCACGGTGCGGTGCCATGCCACCAAACGGTCCATGCCGACGGCGTGCTCCATCCACGGCACGCGCGCGATCAGCAGAATCTGGATGCAGACCAGGAACCCGCCGACCATCCCGGTCAGCTCACCAAACGAGGTCATGACGGCCCCTGGCGTCCTCAGATACGGTCCTGTGCCACCGTTCCACCACATGAACACGACGACGCCGAGTCCGGCTGCGATCGCCAGTCGCAGGAGGCGACCGGCACGCACGGGCGACACTACCTGGCGGCTTCTCAGCCGAACCTCGTGCGTTGTCATGGCTCTAACGCTATGGAGGAGTTCTTAGAAAAAGCCTTCCCAGGCTGCGTACGCCCTGGGAACAGGTTACTGGTTTGCTATCAGTGGACGGTCATCGCCATGGCCGTCCGCCGTAGCCGCCGAATAAGGCATAGCCCAACGGCACGGCAGAGACACTCATCAGCACGATCCCGAGCGGGGCAGCAGCGGGCAGCAGCAGGATGCCGCCGACCAGGAAACCGGCGAAAATCACGGCGCCGATGGCTTTGCGCAGGAGCCGCTCGAGGCGGCCGAGACGACGATCGATCGACGGCGTCGCGACGGTCACCACACCGTCGTTGATGCGCGTGATGAGCGCGTCGATTCGCCCAGGCAGCCGCAACGCCACTCCAGCAACCGACACCGCTTCTTTTGCCGCAGACATCACGAGGTTGCCACCCTCTTCACGCAGCAGCCGCGTCGCATATGGCTCGATCGCATCCCAGATGTTGAACTCCGGGTCGAGCGAGCTGCAGACGCCAGAGGTCAACGACATCGAACGGATGACGAGCAGAAAATTCTCCGGCAGTTGGAACGGCAAGGAACGCACCACCATGCCGAACTCTTGTCCGAACTCGCGGAACTCACGCTGGTCGACCTTCCGCAACTGTGCGAACCCCATGCCACCGAATCGGTCGAACAGCTGAGCAAGCGCACGCTCCAGGTCGGCCGTGTCGGCCGTCGGCAACAGCACGCCGACATCCTGGATGCCGTCGACCAGTCCGCGTCCGTCACGCGAGGCGACCGCGATGAGCAGCCGACGCAGGCCATTGCGCAGTTCGTCGGTGACCTCGCCCATCATGCCGAAGTCGACGAACGTGAGCCGCCACGCTCTGCCTACTGTTTCACCGGTCGCAGGCGGCGCGACCGGTGTCACGAACACGTTGCCGGGGTGCGGGTCCGCGTGAAAGTATCCGTGGCCGAAGAGTTGCTCAAACATCACCTCTGCGAACACCGCGGCGACCTCGGACGGGTCAATGCCCGCGGCGCGCAGCCCCGCCACGTCGTTGATCTTGATCGCCGTCACATCCGACAGTGTGAGCACGCGCCTGGTCGTTCGCTCCCAGACAATCTCTGGCACCGCCACACGCGAGTCGTCCGCGAACATGTCGTGAAAGCGCTCGGCTCCTGCCGCCTCGTGCAGGTAGTCGATCTCTTGCATGCTGGTCTTCGCGAACTCGGCTACCAGCGCATGAGGGTCAACGTGATCGGAGACGACTCGCAGATGGCTGAGCCAACCTGCGACCCTGCGAAGGGCGGCCAAATCGACATCCACGATCGCTTGAATGCCCGGCCGCTGCACCTTCACGACCACCTGTTCGAAGCCGCTGTCTGCCGCATCAGGCGCATTAAGGCGAGCACGGTGCGCCTGTCCAAGGGACGCGGCAGCTACGGGCGCATGATCGAACGATGGATACGCCAGTTCGAGCGGAACTCCCAAGTCTGCCTCTGCGAGTTGCTTGATCGCATCAAACGGAGCGGCAGGAACCTCGTCTTGCAGCCCGGCGAGCTCCGTGGTGATCTCGGGCGGCAGCACATCCAGCCTGGACGACAAGAACTGCCCGACCTTGATCATCAGACCGCCGAGTTCGACAGCCAGCGCGTGGAAGCGCTGTGCGACTCGGGTCAGCCTCGCTGCGCGCCCGCGCTCAGCTACGCGCGCCAGGCCGATGCGTGGCAGGACGATCTCGTACCACCAGGTCTGAGCCAGATACCGCATCGCAAACCGAAGGATGCGCCGGTAGCGTGCTCGGGTACTTCCGGCGTCGGGCGCAGGGTCCTGTCCTGTGACAGGTGCCGCCGGCATCCGGTCAGTCCTGGGCGAGGATCGAGTAGAGCTTGCGACGGGCCTCGTCGAGCACCTTCACCCCTTGTTCCACCTGTTTTTCGGTACCTGTTCGCTTGAGCTGTGCGGCCGCTTGCGCCAATGCCACACCGGCTTTGGGTAGAGCGCCCATCCCGAGGTCGTGGTGACCGGATGTCTCCCACGGCGCTGCGCGGTCGGCAGAAGCATCCGCCTCTGCGCGCCCTTCCTCGGTCAGCGAATACGTCTTTCGGCCGTCGGCCACTTCGGCGGTGATCATGCCTTCGTCTGCGAGCAGCTGCAGGGTCGGATACACCGAACCAGCGCTCGGCTTCCATGCCCCGCCACTTCGCTCGCCGATCTCGGCGATGATCTGATAGCCGTGCATCGGCTTCTCCGCCAACAGCGCGAGAATCGCCAGACGCACGTCTCCGCGCGACATCCTGGGGGCGACGCGCTGCTCGAACATCGAGCGCAGCTGGTCGATCGCCTCTGTCAGATGCTGGCTAGAACCTGGTCGGTGGCCCCCGAATGCTCGAGCGCCGAAGCCCGCGCTGTTACGTGAATCGCCCATGACAACCTCCTTGATCCGTGAGGCTCTACCAAGTCTCAACGACATACTACGATATATCGTTCACTGGACGATGGCCAGCACCGACTGCAGGCCGAACGTGTGTGCGGCGCACCGGTGCGTATGGGCCGGGGTGGCTGGCAACGACCAGGTTGCCTCGATGTACGTACTCCTTCATGAACAGGGCAGGGCGACCGGTGATGATTCGATTGGTCGCGGCCCCATCAGCAGTCAGCCACTGGAGCAGGGCGTCGTGCCGGCCGAGGCTGATGCATTCAGCGAAGTAGCGGCCTGCGAACGGTTTAGCCGCGACACCCGTGAGTTCCTCGGCCATCTTTCGCGGGGCACCGATAGCCATGAATGCCCCTGTGCGGCAGCCCATCTTCAGGGGGACGCCGTCAGGTCCTGGCACCCTGGCTGCGTCACCGATCACCCACACATCCCGGTGCGAGATCGAGCGGAAAGTTGCGTCGACACGAGCGCGACCGAGTTCGTCAACAGACAGGCCGGCGGCCGCCATGATCGGGTTTGCACGGAATCCGCCTGCCCAGAGGGTCAACGTGCTCGATATTTCGCGGCCGTCGGCCAATACGAGGCAATCCTCCTCGATGCGGGTGACGCGTCCGACAATCTGTTCAACCGAGAGCCGGTCGAACGCGCGCCCGAGATAGCGCCGCCCCGGCTCGCTCAACCAGTCTCCTGCGGCGTGCGCGCTCGCGATCGTGACGTTGAGCCGCGGGTACGACTCGGCAACCTCAGTCGCAAGTTCAATACCCGTCAGGCCACCGCCGACCACGACGATCTGTGACTCGTCTGGCGCCGCCTCGAGTTGTTTGGCCGTGACTCTGATCGATTCGACATCAGTCAAGCCGTGGGCATGCTCGCGTGCACCCGGCACGGTTCCGAAGTCGATGACACTGCCGAGTGCGATGACCAGAGAGTCGTAGTGCAGCGCTTCCTCGCCGGCGGGGATTACGGCGCGTTCCTCGAGATCGATGCGTTCGACGTGGGCCACCGTCAACTGGGCGCCGGACCCCTTGAGTGCGTCTGCGATCGACAGCAGCGGATACTGTTGGCCCGTTGCCAACTGGTGCCAGCGCATCCGCTCGTCTCGCGTCGCGTGGTCGGTGACCAGGGTGACGGATGCCTCATCCGGCCGTATTCGCCGTGCAAGCTGTCCGGCGACCACGATGCCGGTGTAGCCGCCGCCAAGAACGATGAGCCGATGCTTCTCCATACCAGTACGACGATTTACAGGGTGAGGCTGTGACTTTCTGGGTTCGACATCCCTCACTATGAATCGGTCGCGGGTAAGTTGGGGACATGAATAGCCGTGTCCGGCGCATCGTCCTGCTCATCGTCGGCGTGATCGTTTTGATCATTGGGGCGGTCTTTGCCGGTCAGGGTGCGAATCTGATCCCAGGCAGTTCCATGACAGGCGACCGCATGTGGCTCTACATCGGGCTGATCCTGGTGATCTTCGGCATCATCCTGATTGCGCTCGGCCTACGCCGCCCGGGGCGCGATCGCACGAACAGGTAACGCCGCCTCGTCGCCCAAGGTATGCCGACGACGTGGCCCCCACAGACCGCCACGGCTCTAGTTCGAGGCCCCTGACGGCGCGAGGAGCACGATCTTGCCGCGCGGCTGGCCGGATGCGCTGCGCTCCACGGCGTCGCGCCACTGATCGAAGGGATAAGCCCGGGCGATCGGCAAGTGGAACTCACCACGAGCCGCGAGTGCGCCGAACTCGGCGAACACCTGGCTCGACGGGGCAGGCTCTGCGGTCCGCAGCTCTCTGAGGTTGACGCGCACGCCAAGCTCGTCCGCGCTCGCGTGATTGCTGATCGTCATCACGCGCTTCGGGTCGCCGCCGGTCAGAGCGACGAGATCGCGCAGGCTGCCAGCGTTGGCGCGCGACGCGTCGAGTACGAAGTCGACGGCTGCAGCACCGGTCAGGGCGTGCACGCGCTCGACGAGACCCTCGCCGTATGCGGTGACTTGCGCACCGAAACCCTCGAGCGCCGAGGCAAAGGTGGGGCCGGCGGTCGCGATCACCTTCAGCCCGCGCAACAGTGCGATCTGGACCATCGCGTAGCCGACCATCCCGCCCGCGCCGTTCACGACCAAGGACGTGCCAGGCCGGAGCTTGAGCAGATCGAGGGTCCACGCCGTGGTGATGGCGACCATCGGCAGGGTGGCCGCCTGCACCGGGTCGAGCCCTGCGGGCATCGCGGCCCACTTGTCGAGGATCGCGAGTCCGGCAGCGCCCGCGCTCGACAGGCTGAGATCGGCCGAGCCGAAGACGACGTCCCCAGCGCGCGTCGTCTCGACGGCCTCTCCGACTGCCTCGACGACGCCGGCGACGTCATATCCGATACCGCGCGGCAGCGGCCCTGGCACGAATCCGGTGGTCAGCGCCCAGTCGGCGGGATTCAGCCCCGTGGCGATGACGCGGACACGGATACTGCCGGCGCGTGGATCGGAGACCTCGACCTGCTCGTCGCGCAGGACGTCGAGAGGTTCGCCGTTCTCGTGGAAGCGCAGGGCGCGGGATAGCTCAGTGGGCATGGCATAGCTCCAATGGATCGATTCGTAGTGACAGTAACTGACGCTATGCAAGTCTATTCCGACAGTGACTGACGTCAAGTACAATGTGGGGATGCCGAGAAGTGGTGCAGCCGCGCGCGCAAGGCTGCGTGCGGCCGCCCTGGAGCTGTACGAGCAGCGCGGCTACGACGCGACGACTACCGCCCAGATCGCGGAGCACGCCGGAGTCACGGAGCGCACCTATTTCCGCCACTTCGCCGACAAGCGTGAGGTGCTGTTCGAGGGTGAGGCGCAGTTGCGCGACACCATGACCGCGGCGATCGCGGCGGCTCCGCAGGACCGCATGCCGCTGGGACTCGTCATGGACGCTTACACCGCGGCGATCCCGCTCTTCGTCGCTGGCCGCCCCGTCGCCGAGCGGCGGGCACGGATCATGGCCGACTCCAGCGCGCTGCAGGAACGCGCGAACACCAAGTCAGCGGCGATCGCGCAGGCGCTGATCGACGCGCTGTCCGA
>DATMTC010000302.1:0-3370 GCA_035565115.1 Microbacteriaceae bacterium
GCATGAGCACGATACTCGAGGTCAGCAGCGAGTGGCTGTCGCTTCGCGAGCCTGAGGATGCTGCAACACGGTCGCGCGAGCTCGCACTGGCCGCCGCGGCGCTGCTGGAGCACACGCCGCTGCAACAGACGCCGCTGCAACAGACGCCCCTGCAACACAGGCCGCTGCAACAGACGACACTGAAACAGACGACGCTGAGCATTCACGATCTCGGCAGCGGAACGGGCTCGATGATGCGCTGGCTGGCTCCGCTACTGCCCGGCCCACAGACCTGGACGCTGCACGACTGGAACGCCGACTTGATCGAACAAGCCGCGGCCGGCATCCGTCCACTGGACCGCGATGGCGTTCCCATCTCGGTGCGCACGCAGCCAGGAAACCTTGCGGACCTGCGCGCTGCTGTTCTGGGCCCGGCCGGCCAGCCTGCTGCCTCGCTCGTGACAGCATCCGCTCTGCTCGACGTGCTGACGGTGAACGAGATTCACGCCATCGTCGACGCGGTTCTTGACGTGGGCTGCCCGGCGCTCCTCGCGTTGACAGTAACGGGAGACGTGCGGTTGAGCCCGGCAGATGAGCTCGACCCGGCGTTCCAAGCTGCCTTCAACTCACATCAACAATCGGGCACCCGCAGGCAGGTTGGCCAGGATGGCGCAGCGATCGCCGGGCGACTGTTCACCGAGGCGGGATGGCACGTTCGATCCAGCACCACGACGTGGCGGCTCGACCACCACCGTCCCCGACTGCTTGCCGAGTGGTTCGACGGTTGGGTCGACGCCGCGCTCGAGTTCGACGCAGAGCACGACGCCGAACTGCAGGCACACGCCGCCCGCTACCGGCGACGTCGCGCCGTCGAAATCGAGCGCGGAGAGCTGACCGCTCACATCGATCACATGGATCTGCTGGCATGGCCACGCGGATGACGAGAGTGCCCGGTGCTTGGATGCGCCGGGCAATGGCGACCACCTGGGTGCGCCCGGCGGCTCGCCTGGTCGTCGGCATCGGCGTGCTCGTCGCCGTGATCGCGCACGTCGGCACGGGGCCGTTCGTGCACGGCATCCTCAGCGTGGACGGACGAACCATCGGTGCGGCGGTTGTTCTCGCAGCCGTCGCAACCGCCGCTGCCGCATGGCGGTGGCGGATCGTCGCGATCGGCCTCGGCATCGAACTTCGGTGGTCGAGCGCCGTCGCAATGTATTACCGGTCGCAGTTTTTGAACACGGTGCTCCCAGGCGGAATCGTTGGCGATGTTCACCGCGCGCTCGCCCACGGCCGGCGTGCCGACAACCTCGCGCAGGGCGCCAGAGCCGTCGCCATCGAACGCATCTGCGGACAAATCGTGCAGCTGGGGATGGCGCTCGTTGTGTTCGCGTTCTTCGGCGCAGAGTTCAACGGATACGTGCTCGCTGCTGTCGCGGTCGGACTTGGGATCGCAATCGTCGCGACCGTCCTGGCCGCGGCGGTCAGCGTGCGCTGCCGGACGGCGTTGCTTCACGAGGCGCACGAGCTTCGCGCAGGGCTCGGATCGCCGCTCGCCTGCATGCAGGTCGCCGTCGCATCCGCCGTCGTCGTCTGCTGTCATGTCGGAACCTTCATGATCGCAACCGCGGCCGTTGGCGAAAGCGTGCCGCCTGCACAGCTTGTCAGCCTTGCGTTCATCGTTCTTCTCGGCGCATCGATCCCCCTGAACATCGGCGGATGGGGGCCCCGCGAGGGCGTCGCTGGCTGGGCTTTCGCCGTTGCAGGGTTCGGAGCATCCGCCGGAGTCGCTGCGGCAACTCTCTTCGGCGTGCTCGCCATCATCGCCTTTGCTCCTGGCGCACTCGTCATGGTCTTGGCGGCGCGTCGCCACGCCGGTGTCGAGCCGGTCACCAGGCCGGAGCCGACCACGGCCCGTGTTCCCGCATTAACCGTTCGAGATGGGGAGCCATCGTGACTGAGCATCCGAATGCCGCACACGACACGGGTCGGTCGACGACGCCGTATGTAACGCTCAGCACCGCAGTCTCGCTCGACGGATACCTCGACACGTCTGGGCCGTCACGACTCACCCTGTCAAACGACGCCGACCTTGACCGCGTCGACGAGTTGCGCGCTGGCAGCGATGCGATTCTGGTCGGCGCACGCACCGTGCGGCGAGACAACCCGCGACTGCTTGTCAAAAGCAGCGCACGTCAGGCTCAACGAGAGTCGGATGGTCGTGAGCGGTCGCCGTGGAAGGTGACGGTCACCGCGACAGGCGATCTCGATCCGCACGCCGCGTTCTTCACCGAAGGCGATGGCACGAAACTGGTGTACTGCTTCACGGCGGAGGCCGAACGAATTCGGCGGAGGATCGGGCATGCAGCACTGGTCGTCGGCCTGGGCAACGCCAGTCAAGGCAGCCTCAGCCAGGGCAGCACCAGTCAAGGCCGCCTCAGTCAGGGCAGCAACCTGGCGATGGCCGACCTGCTCGCCGACCTGGCTGATCGCGGGGTTCGGGAACTGATGGTCGAGGGCGGCGGAACGGTGCACACGCAGTTTCTGGCAGGCAACCTCGTTGATGAGCTGCACCTTGCTGTGGCGCCGTTCTTCGTCGGCGAGCCGACGGCACCCCGCTTCGTCGGCGACGCGGCATTCCCATGGACAAGCGATCGGCGCGCGAAGCTTGCGGAAGTCAGGCAAGTCGGTGACATGGTCGTGATGCGCTACGCGCTGTCCGACCGATTCGCTGAGCACGAAGCCAACAACCAGCGCAGTGCGAAACGCGGCCAGCTGAAGGAAAACCCGTGAAGCTGCTCAATCGTTCGGCGGCCAGGATCGTGCGGGGGGTGCTTGCAACTGTTGTGGTGATTCTTGCGGCACTTGCACCCGGGCTGATCAGTTCAGGCTCGCCACTTGCGTTGCTTCGTGTTCCGTTGGAGTCTGTGCTCGCGCTCGCCGTGCTTGCCGTGCTTCCGTGGTCTCGCGCCCGGCGGATCGGTGCTGCCGTCGTCGCGCTCATCTTCGTCGCGACTGCGGCGAGCGCCGCCCTGGACCGCGGTTTCACCACCGCTGTCGGGCAACCGTTCAACGTTGCGACAGGATGGCCCCAACTGGTCGACGGATACGGCGTCGTCAGCGATTCCGCCGGGTCGATCGCGGCAATCGTGCTCGTTGTGCTGCTCATCCTCGCCGCAGCAGTGGCCGCCCTGGCGATTGCGGTATCGTTCTCCCACCTCGCCGGCGTCATCCGTCGGCACGCACGCCCTGCGCTTGTCGGCGGCTCAGCGATCACCGCGGGCTGGGTCGTGCTCGCACTCATCGGTGCCCAGATCGTGCCGGGTGAACCGGTTGCAGCAGCGGATGCGACAAGCGCTGCTGTCGCAAAGTCGGGACAAGTCGCCGTCGCTGC
>DATMTC010000303.1:0-14084 GCA_035565115.1 Microbacteriaceae bacterium
GCCAAGGAGTTGCGGTGGAAGAACGCTGCTGCTGAGGTGCGCACCATTATTGCCACGTTGCGTGGTGCGTTGGTTTCCAATGATGAGACCGCCCAGCAGACGTTGCAGAAGGCGAAAGCCGCCGTGCAGAACATCGGCTGAACGGGCAGCACGTGGAGGGGTATCGGATCGACCCGGACGGGGTCGCCGGCGTGTTGCAAAGTGTTGCGACGGCTGCGGCCGATTTCGGCACCGCGATTGCAGGGTTGCCGAATGTGTTGGACACGGTGGCAGGTTCGGCGGGGTCGGACGGGGTTGTTGCCGACGCGCTGGGCCAGTTCGTCAGTGGCGCCTCGGATCAGATCTCGGGTATTTCCGAGCATATTGAGGCCGGTGTTTACGGTGCTGCGTCTGCCACGAGTGCGTATCTGGCTGGTGATGAGCAGATGGTGTTGAACGTGCAGGCGGCTGCGGTCAAGGCAGCGTCGTCGGGTGATTTGTCGTTCTTCGACGGGTCGGGTTCGGCGGGCCGCCGGTGAGTCAGAGCGCGGGTCTGATCGATCCTGACGGCATTCCGGGGCTGGATCTAGATGAAGACCGGTTGTCGGATGCTGCGGTGTCGTTGTCGAAAACGGCGACGGCGGTGACGCAGTCGGCCTCTAGTGTGACGGCCGGCTGGGCGGGTTTGACCGGCGTGTATCAGGCGCCGGAGTCACCCACGTTGCAGGCGGTGATGGATCCGGTGACACGGGAATCGTCCGCGTTCTCCGCGGGTGCGCATGCTGTGGCGAAGGCGTTGTCCGCGTTCGCGGATGAGGTGGGCCCGATTCGTCGCAAGTTGATGGTGTTGCGGCACGAGGCGCGGGTGTTCGTGGACACCGTCAGGCACGGGGTGACCGTGTATCCGGGTGATCCGGATCATCCGGCGACGAAAGCCGCGATGTATCAGTCGGCTGCTGATGGTGGTCCCGGCGGTGGGCTGGCGGTCGCGGCGACGATGGCGGCGTCGGGTCCGGTGGTGATTCCGTGGCGGCAGCATTCTGTGACGGTGGAGAAGAACAAGGACTTGTGTGATCGGGTTGCCGTTCTCGTGGCGCAGCTGAGCACTGTTCAGGCGGAGTGCGCGAACACGATTTTGAAGCATGCTTCCGGGGTCTGTGTGGGTGATCGGCCGGTCACGGCGGTGCAGGCGTGGCAGTTGGAGCAGCCGGGTGTGGCGGTGCCGTGGGGGCAGCCGGCTGGCAAGGACATGGATTGTGTCGAGTCGTTCGGTGCCGGCGTGGGCGATTCGGTCTCGGGCATGGTGCAGGGTGTTGGAACCTTGTTCGGGTTCAACCCTCTGTCCGGTCAAGGTGGTGACGGTGAGCTGGCGGGTCAGGCGTGGTTGGGTTTGGCCAGCACGTTGGGCGGGTTGTTGACGATCGGGAATCCGGTGGCGTGGGGGATGCGCTGGTTGTTGCCGGATGACGGGCCTGGTGGTGTGACCAAGCAGGTGGTCGTGACCACCCAGGATGCGGTGATCGGCGCGGTCGGCGGCATTGTCGCGTGGGATCAGTGGGGCAAGAATCCTGCCCGTGCTTTGGGGGCGTCCGCGGTGAACGTGGGAACGTTCTTCATTCCAGGCGCCGTGGCCGGGGATGCGCTGAAAGCGGGCGCGGCGGGTGCGAAGAGTTTGTCGGTGTTGGGCAAGGTGGCCGATGGTGTGCTGCCTGGCGCGTCATGGGCGATGCGCGGTGCCGAGCATGCCGGGGTGAGTGTCGCGCACGGGCGGCCTCGCTCGGTGACCGGCTCAGCGTTGGTGTGGGCGCGGCGCGTGCGTCGTTGGCGGATGCGATCCGTCAGGCGGCGGATCGGTTACCGGCCCGCATGTGGAGCCGGGTGTGGGATTGGCCACGCCGGATGGTGCCGTTTCAGGTCCGACCTTCCCGCATATCGTTTCTGGTGAGCCGGGCGCCGGTGCCGCCTCACAGTGGTTGCGCGGTGTCGCCGACCACGTCGATCGCGGCGACGCCTCGCATGGTGGCTCCAGCGTCGTCGAGCATCCGACTGGCGGTGCGGGTCCGGCAGCCTCCGATGGTCATGACGCCGGTCACGCCGGGGGGCTGGCATCTGATGGGCTTGCGGATGCCTCGTGAGTTCGCGATCACCTCGGGTGAGCCTGTCGACTTCGCAGCGGTGATTGCGGCGGCAGTCGATGTCGACCCGACTTTACTGGTGCGCCGCTTGCCACAGCACGGTGTGCAACTGTGCGACGAGCATGGAACAGTCGTGCTCTCCGTGATGGCGCCGCTCGAGTTGGCGGTGACCGATGACGCGGTGCGCATTCTCGGTGAACCGCTCGCGCACGGCGAGCGGTTCTATACGGAGTTGTATGTTCCGTCGGTCGAGTCGAGCGGGCGCGGGTTCGCCGCGGTGCAGGGGCTCGCCGGGCTTGTCAAGGGCACTGTACACGCGCGCGGCGATTAGCAGATCGCCGCCTCCAGCTCCCGGATCTCGACATCTTACAAAATCCACAGGTTCGCCATACAATGAGGTCTACTCACTGTCGAGTATCTCTATGGGGGTTGTCATGGCTTCATCAGAACAGGCAGATCCGACGCCGAACGGGATGGACGCCGAGCTCTCCGTCGAATACACCAAAATCGGCGGAATCGCTGGAGTTCACGTCGAGCTCAAGCTGAGCGAGTTCGACGGCACGCTCACGCCCGAAGACGCAGAGGAACTCGGCGCACTTCTCGACGAGGTCGACTTCTTCAACGTAGAAGAGGATGGCGTTCCACGGCCCATGCCAGACAGGTTCTCCTACATCATCACCGCAGCACGCGGGCGCAGGAGCCGAACGCTGAGAGCCGAGACCGGCAGCGGCAGCGATCTGCTGACGAAACTCGGGCCGCTGCTCGCGTGGCTGGACGACCGCGCACCGTCGCCGTTTCCGCGGGTGCCGCTGAGCTGACGAGCAGACGCACGCAACTCGTGTCGTGAAGCGAGTGCGAAGCGAGTGTGACGTTGTGTTGCGTCACGAATCGACGCGCGCGGATGCATCGCTCACTATGGTGCTATGGCCGCCGCATCAGCACCCACCCCATCGCGACAGATCCGCTTCAACGCATTCGACATGAACTGTGTCGCCCACCAGTCCTCGGGGCTGTGGCGGCATCCGGATGACCAGTCAGCTCGGTACAAAGACCTGCGCTACTGGACCGAGTTGGCGAAGCTTCTGGAACGCGGCACGTTCGACGGCATCTTCATCGCAGACGTTCTCGGCACCTACGACGTGTACGGCGGCAACAACGAGGCTGCCATTAAACACGGTGCACAGGTGCCCGTTGGCGACCCGCTCATGTTGGTCTCGGCGATGGCTCTCGTCACAGACAACCTCGGGTTCGGGGTGACGGCAGGCACGGCGTACGAGCATCC
Source organism: Microbacteriaceae bacterium (assembly GCA_035565115.1). Taxonomy (GTDB): domain Bacteria; phylum Actinomycetota; class Actinomycetes; order Actinomycetales; family Microbacteriaceae; genus Rathayibacter_A. The sequence continues at coordinate 3,397 of DATMTC010000303.1, forward strand.
GTATCCGTTCGCTAGGCGGATGTCCACCCTCGATCACCTGACGAACGGTCGCGTCGGTTGGAACGTGGTCACCGGATATCTGCCGTCGGCCGCGCGCAACATGGGCCATGACGACCAGATGGAGCACGACGACCGCTACGACTATGCGGACGAGTACCTCGAGGTGCTGTACAAGCTGTGGGAGGGGTCATGGGAGGATGACGCGGTCGTCGCCGACCCGGTGAGCGGCGTGTTCACCGACCCGAGCAAGGTGCACGAGATCGGCCACTATGGCAAGCATTTCACTGTGCCCGGCATCCACATCTCTGAGCCGTCGCCGCAGCGCACGCCGGTGATCTATCAGGCCGGCGCATCCCCGCGCGGCATCGCGTTCGCAGCAGGAAATGCCGAGGCGATCTTCGTGGCCAACTCGACGAAGGCGGGCCTGAAGGCGACGGTGTCGAAGATTCGGGATGCGCTCGAAGCAGCAGGGCGCGACCGGTACTCCGCGCGCATCTACACGCTGCTGACCATCATCACCGACGAGACGCCCGAGAAGGCGCAGGCGAAGTTCGAGGACTACCTCAGCTACGCCAGCCCAGAGGGCGCGCTGACGTTCATGTCGGGCTGGATGGGCGTCGACCTGTCGCAGTACGACCTCGATGAGCCGATCGGTAACGTGAAGAGCAACGCCATCCAGTCGGTCGTCGCCAACTATCAGGCGGCGAACGAGGACGGCAGCGAATGGACGGTGCGCGACATCGGCCGCCAGGGCGCGATCGGCGGGCTCGGGCCGTACATCGTCGGCTCGGGCGCCGAAATCGCCGACCAGCTGCAGGAGTGGGTGGCCGAGACGGATGTCGACGGCTTCAACCTCGCATACGCCATCACGCCAGGCACGTTCGAGGATGTCGTGAAGTTCGTGATTCCGGAACTGCGCAAGCGCGGTGCATATCCCGAGGCGTACACCGAGGGCACGCTGCGCAACAAGCTGCACGGCCGGGGCGACCGCCTGCCCGCGGAGCATCACGGTGCGAGCTTCCGCTACGCGCCGGCCGACGCCGAGTAGGCGCATCGAGACCTTGGCCCCCGCGACCCGTCATGACCTTGACGCCCGCGAGCCGTCACGTTTGGCTCTCAATGTCGGCAGGTTGGAGCCAAACGTGACGGGTCACCGTTAGCGTGGGCGGGTGAGACCGTTCTCGTTCGACGCGCTGCGCCGGCATCCGGATGTCGAGGCCGCGAACCTGTTCGCAGCGGATGCCGCTGACCGGCTGATCCTGGACGAGGCCGCGGATGCGTTGGCTGCGTCGGCACCAGGCGAGGTCGCTATCATCGGCGACAATTACGGAGCGCTGACCCTCGGTGCCGCGGCACTGCACGGAGCCGCGGGCATCCGCGTGCACCAGGATGCGCTCACCGGTGAACGGGCCCTCGCCGAGAACGCGGACCGGTTCGGGCTGCCGGATGCGTATGGCTCATTCGAGCTGGATGCCGCGTTGCTTGCCGGTGCCCGAGTCGTACTTCTCCGATTACCGAAGAGCCTCTCGGCACTGGACGAGATCGCCGAGGCGATCGGGCGGTTCGCGTCGGATGACGTGACCGTCTACGCCGGCGGCATGCTCAAGCACATGACGCGCAGCATGAACGACGTGCTCGCGGCGCACTTCGATTCGGTGCGCGCTGGGCTCGCGCGGCAGAAGGCGCGGGTGCTTACCGCCTTCCTCCCCGGGTCTCGAGCGCGGTGGAGCTTGGAGGATCGCGAAGCGATCCGCGACCCCAGCGCCGAGCGAGCTTGCGAGCGAGGGCCCTGCTCGCGCAGCGAGCCACGTATCGAGACCCCGCAAGACAATCCGCAGTTCCGGACCACAGACGACTCACGAGGTCTCGATACGCTCGCAGCTAGCGCTCGCTACTCGACCACCAGACGGGTCACCGGGTCCAGGTGCCCAGCTTCGTCGCGTTGAAGAATCCGAGCGTTACGGCAGACGCGCTGGCTCCCGTCACTTCGAAGTTCGCAGACGAGAGCGACCCGTGCGGCGCATTCTCCCCGGTCGGCACGAACGAGAAGTTGTTGCCGTCCCAATGGTCGAGTTCGAATGTGTACTTTCCGTTCGGTCCGAGTGCACCCATCAGCTTTCCGCCGCTTTCGGTCACGGTCAGCGTTCCGTATGTGGCGTTGTGATACGTGCCGGTGTATGCGGCGAGAGGCGCGGCGGGCGCCGGGGACGTTGGCGGCTTCTTTCCGACCAGGTCGCCCTCTGGCTCATTCGTCGGATTGGAGATCTTGTAATAGCCCGGCAGCCAGTCCTGCGTGATGTGGCCGAACTGAACGAGATCCATGAACTGCTGGGTGAGTGTCTCAGGGATGCCCTGCGGCGGCCCGTTTGTGAGCACGACGATGCCTACTCCGGCGCTCGGCAGAATGCGCACGTTTGTCGCAGCTCCCTGCGAGAATCCGCCTGAGTGCGACAAGATCGTGCGCCCGCCCGGCTGCACACCGACCTCGATTCCGTAACCATAGAATCCGGCACGCGTCGACGAACTCGGCGGCGTTCCACGCAGTTGCTCAGGGGTGATCATCGGGGTCAGTGCCTCGGGCGAGATCACTTCTTTGCCTTTGTACGTTCCATCGCCGATGATCATGCTCATCCATTTGGCCAGGTCGACAACGTTCGAAGTGACACCGCCCGCGGGCGACTCCGGATCGGGGTTGCGCTGATACAGAGCCTGGAATTTGCCGTTCTCGTATGCGTGCATCGTCGCCCGGTCGGTCTGGGCGAGAAAGTCACTGTTGCGCGAACTCGTCGAGGTCATGCCGAGCGGTTTGTAGATGTCGTTCTCCGACATCGTCGCCCAGTCGGTGCCTGCCGCGTTTGCCGTGGCCTCCGCGCCGGCCGTGATGCTGAAGTTCGCGTAGTCGTACGTGTCGCGGAACGGGGCGAGCGGTTGCTGCGCAAGGTGGTTGAGCACGTAGGTTCGGTCGTATCCGATGTCTTCGTTCAGGTCGCCGGCGGCGTGCGGCAGCCCGGTGCGCATGGCGTAGAAGTCACCAATCGTCGCGTGCGAGGTCACCCACGGATCCGCGAGCGCGAATCCGGGCAGGTACTGCGCTGCCGGCGTATCCCACTTCACGGTGCCTTTCGACACCTCACTTGCAACGACACTGGCCCCGATCGGCTTCGATACGGATGCGATTTGGAACACCGTCTTCGCGTCGACCTTGCCCGGCTTGCCAACCTCACGCACGCCATAGCCCTTGGCGAAGATCGTCTTGTCCCCGTGCACGACCGCGACGGACAGCCCTGGCACGTGCGTCTTCTTCATGACAGTGGCGATCAGGTCGGGCAGCTTCTTGACCGCTTTGTCGATGCTTCCGGCCGGCAAAGCGACAACGGCGCTATTCGGATTCTTCAGATCGGTCAGGTGCACCGACTCAGATTTCGCTGCCGTGCATCCTGCGAGCACCGCCGCAAGCATCCCGGCCGCCGTGATGGCCGCGAGCGAGCGCGCTGCAGCGCGTGTTGTGCGTGTTCTTCTCACCTGAATGCAGTCCTTGTCTTGTTGCGGACGACACGAGTGAGTCGACAGCGCTCTTCAGCAATACCAGTAGCGTGACTTTTCCTCAAGGTTTTCGGCTGGAATTCGTGGACTCCACCGCGCCGATAGACTTGATGCCCGTGAGCTCACGTGTCGTAATTAAGAATCTGGCAGCGCTTCCCGACGGTCCCGTCTCGGTATCTGGCTGGGTCGATACCGTTCGCGACCAGAAGAAGGTGCAGTTCGTCGTGTTGCGCGACGAGACAGGCGCCGTTCAGCTCGTCAACCCACGAACCACGGATGCCGATGGTGCGGTGATCGCCGAGGAACCTGCCACGACGATCTCGGGCCTTGCGCAGGGAACGTTCGTCGTCGCATCCGGCCAGCTCAAACACGACGAGCGCGTGAAGCTCGGTGGCATCGAGATCAAACTGGAGTCGCTTACGGTGACAGCGGCGGCCATCCCTGAGACGCCGATCGCGGCTGACAGCTCGTTGGACAAGCGGATGGATTGGCGCTTTCTCGACCTGCGGCATCCGAAGCAGAACCTGATCTTCCGCGTGCAGACCACATTCGAACACGCGCTGCGCGAATACTGGGTCGAACATGACTTCATCGAGATCCACACGCCGAAGCTGATGGCAAGCGCGAGCGAATCGCGCGCGGAGTTGTTCTCCCTCGACTATTTCGACAGCACCGCATACTTGGCGCAGAGCCCGCAGAACTTCAAACAGATGGCGCAGGCTGCCGGTTTCGGCAAGGTCTTCGAGATCGCTGACGCATTCCGCGCAGACCCGTCGTTCACCAGTCGGCACGCCACCGAGTTCACGAGTGTCGACAGCGAGATCAGTTGGATCGACAGCCACGAAGATGTCATGCGGCTTCACGAGGAGTTGCTCGTCGCAGGTTTCACCGCCGTCAAGGAAAAGCACGGGCCGGCGATTCTCGAGCACTTCGGCGTGGAGGTGACGGTGCCGACCACACCGTTTCCGCGCATCCCGCTGGCCGAGGCCAAGGAGATCGTGGCCTCGCGCGGCTACCAGGTGCAGCGCGCGGACGATGACATGGACCCCGAGGGCGAGCGTCAGATCTCGGCGTACGTGCTGGAGAAGTACGGGCACGAGTTCGTCTTCCTGACGGACTATGCCTCGAGCATCCGGCCGTACTATCACATGCGGCACGAGGACGACCCGTCGCTGACCAAGAGCTATGACCTGATCTTCAACGGCACAGAGATCTCGACGGGTGCGCAGCGCGAGCATCGCGTTGACGTGCTCACCGCGCAGGCGATCGACAAGGGCCTGGATCCGGCCGAACTCGAGGACTACCTGAACTTCTTCCGTTACGGCGTTCCAACGCATGGCGGATTTGGAATGGGCCTGGCTCGAGTTCTGATGCTCATGCTGCATGAGGCATCCATTCGCGAGGTCACGTACCTCTTCCGTGGGCCGACCCGCCTGACGCCGTAGCTGCTCGCGCAGCGAGCCCATCCCGGTGGTCGAGTAGCTGCTCGCGCAGCGTGTCCATCCCGGTGGTCGAGTAGCTGCTCGCGCAGCGAGCCGCGTATCGAGACCTCGTAACCCGGTCTGCGGCACGGACCCGAAGTTCGCTCGCGAGGTCTCGATACACTCGCTGCGCTCGTTACTCGACCACCGGGGCTGACATCGAGCGACGTCAGTCGAAGGCATCAGGCGGATAGTAGGTGATGCGGGATGCCCATCCCCGCGGAAGCAGAACGGGCAAGAACTCCGCCTCGGCCTCTGCCGTCGCAAACGACACGTCGACGGATTCCCGCCACCGGCCATCGTCGATCCGCTGCACGACGGCCGTCCAGGTGACACCCGGGCTCTCTTTGGCCTGCAAACGCAGCCCGATCCCAACGGCCCTGCGACGCTTCAAGAGCGAAAGCAGACCTCGATACACCGCAGCACGCTCCACCTCCTGAAACCACGGACGCAGGCTGCGCACGAGCACATCCGCATTCCACACGATCGTCGTGGGAAAGCCGGTGCGTGACTGATAGATGTCCACGGCGATCACGCCCGGCACCCGACGAAGTGTCGTGCGCAGCGTGCCACGGGTGATGCCACGCTCCACCGTCGCGTGCAGGTAGAAGGGAACGGCCGGTTGCGAGACGGTGAACCCAGCGCGCGTCGCAGCGAAGTCGTTCAGCTGCTGGCCTGGCCCGAAAAACTCCAGGAACTCCGGGTCGAGAAAACGCCGAACCCGGTCATCTGGCGGATTATCTTGAATTGCTCCGGCCGTCTCGGCGTAGCTCGGCGAATGATGCGTCGCGCTCACGTTGTAACCGCGCGGCAACGGTGGCCCCGCCTTCACCGTGACCCACTCGGGTGAGCCAGGCGAAGCATCCGCATTCGATCTTGTGCCGCCCCACACCGGGTTCTCGCGCCCTTCGAGCCGTGGCACAGAATCAAGAATGTGCTCGATCGACAGCACACGGATGGCCGGGTCGATGCGGTCACGCCCGATCGACGAGCCGGCCGTCACGACGTGCGTCACGCGGAATCCGTTGTCCGCCGCCACCTCCGCAACCTGCCCAGCGACCATGCCGCCGAGGCTGAAACCGGCCGCCAACACCGGCTCATCCGGTCCGATACCTGCCATCCGCATCGCCTCGATCGCCGCGCGCGTCATGGTCGTCTCGCGCAGCGACAGCGCGACGAAGTCCGCTGTGATGTCGTTCGGCGCTTGCCCTGCCCTCGGATGCCAGGTCTGCGTGCTCGGCAGCTGCACGATCCAGCGACGCACACCGTCAACGCCGACACGCGAGACCACCCGAATGACGGCGCACTCTGCGCGATCGTCGAGGTCGGGATCGCCCATGTCGTCGATCTCACGCTGGCTGATGAAAAGTTCGCGCAGCCCGTCGATCGACGAGCGGCGCATGGCGGCCATCGCCAGTCCTGGGAACCCGAGCACATCGGGGTATGGACCAAGCGTCAGCCCGGAGAAGTGAGTCGGATGCCGCCACTCGGCTTGGGCAGGCTCGAAGTAGTGCGGCGCATCCTGGTCGTGCCACCATCGAACAAAATCAGCTCGCTGCGGGAACAGCGCGGCGACAAACTCGTCATACCCGACGACGGACGGCACCTGCCCATCATCGAAGAAGCCGCGCAACATGCCGAGTGCGACGAGCTTGCGTTCGAGCGCAGGCAGTGAGAACACGGCGACGTACGGCCGTGCGCGCCAAGCAGGCGACACGATGCCGACCAGGCTGGCAAACAAGACGAGCGGCGCGAAGATGAATCCCGCGAGTCGCGCGATAAGCCCGACGGTGCGCGGCAACGATGACAGGAACGCATCGTTCAACACGCCGGCCCGCGCCCGCCTGGACCGCGGCGGCCGCACGACGAACGGGTACTGTTGGCGACGCAGCCGCGTGATCAGGTACCAGATCCACGCCCAGCCTGCCACGATCAGCCAAATGAGGCCGCGGATGATCCAGCCAGCGATGGCGACGCAGACGATCACGAGCCCGAGTGCGAGCGCAATCGGCGCTGCAATCACGATGCCGACGGTCAGCCAGATCCAGCCGGCAGTGCTGCGTCGGCCACGCACCCACGGTTTCAGCTGCGGAGCCGGAGTCGTTGCCATCGCACCCTCTTTCCCCGATCACGATAGCAATCGCGACCATTCTCGCCGTATATTGAGCTGATGGCCATCTGGTCATCAATTCCTCTAATGGGGCGGGTGGATGAGATGGCTGGAAAGTTTGACCTCTTCGAAGACAAGGGCGGCCACTGGCGGTTCAACCTTCTTGCGACGAATGGCCAGGTGATTGCCAGCAGCGAGTCGTACAACTCAAAGGCTGCTGCCGTCAACGGCATCGAGTCTGTGCGCAAGAACGCGCCGGACGCGGCGCTCGTGGAGCGCAAAGCCTAAATACTCGGCGAGCCGCGGTGGCGAAGCCGCGACGAACAACTCAGAGCGGCTTCGCCACCCGGAAGTCGACCGCAGCACGATCCGTGATGACGGAGTGGATGTAGTCAGCGACCTTGCGATGTTCAGGGTGGTCGTTATAACGCTGCAGACCTGCTTCATCCAGGTAGTCCGCGGTCAGAACAACGTCGAAGTTCGCGTCGGGGTTCAAGGCATTGATGCCAACCTCCAACGCGAGGATGTCAGGGATCACGCCGGTCAGCTTGTGCAGAAGGCGGCTGATCTCTTTGGCCTGCTCGCTGCGGGTTTGCGCGTCTTCTGCGGCGAGCTTCCACATGACGATGTGCCGAATGGTCATTGCGCCTCCTGGTGCGGGGTATTCAGTGCCGTCTGCAGAGCTGACCGCAGGCGTGCCGGATCGACACGCCAATACGTGTGCACTCTGCCGTCGATGAGCAGCACTGGGATGTCATCAACGTACCGCTCGTGCAGTTCGGGGTCATCGAGGATGGATACCTCCTCAAGCGCGATCGGCTGGCCAGAGGCATCCGTGTTCAACTCATTCATCACGCCTGTGACAACGCCGAGCGCGTCTTCACACAGATGACAATCGGGCTTGCCGATCAAGGTCAACTGGATGGCGATGAGAGTGCTACTTCTTGTTGCGGCGCTGGTGGCGCGTCTTGCGCAGCAGCTTGCGGTGCTTCTTCTTCGCCATGCGCTTGCGGCGCTTCTTGATGACAGAACCCACGAATACCTCACAAAGATTGGGGAGCGTGTCGCGCTGGCTCGCGGCGGCACAAGCGCTAAGTCTACCGTACCGGTGAGGCTAGGCCGTGTCCGATACCGGGTGCTGCAGAACGGCGACGACCGCCGACTCCGGCACACGGAATGACTTGCCGAAGCGGATGGCGGGCAGTTCCCCTGAATGCACGAGTCGGTAGACCGTCATTCGCGAGACCCGCATCATCTCGGCAACCTCCGCAACCGTCATGAAGCGCACGTCACCCAGGTCGGGTGACCGTGCAGCATCCGTCGGCATCGTCAGTCCCTGCGCCTCTTGGTCACACGCCCCACCGCGGTTGTCACACGATGACTGGTGTCGGCGAAAACCTTGCCGACCGAGCTCGCGAATTCCCGGGTTTCTGATGCAATTCCGGAGCCGAGCGGTTCGCTGCCGAAATCGAATCCGGCGGACAGAAACGGAATGAGCCAGTCCTCGATGTCTTCAAGCGGCCCAGCGTCGAGATGGTAGTAACGGTGCTGGCCCTCTTCGCGCACACGCACGAGGCCGGCCTCGCGCAGCACCTTCAGATGCTTGGACACGGTCGGCTGACTCAGTTCGAGCGTCGTCACGATCTCGGACACGCTGATGTCGCCCGAGCCTGGGGTTTCGCCCCCGGATGCATCCAGCAGAACGCGCAGAATGTCGCGCCGTGTCGCGTCTGCAACGATGTCAAAGATGTCAGCCATGGCTCAAGGGTAGTCACTCCCCTGCCGGAGTACCATGACAACTCGACGCAGGTCTTGCGGGAGGGGCACGGATGCGCGTAACGCGGGCGCCACGATTGATGCCGACGACCCCGTGGGGACGCATCAAAGAAGTGGTCAGCATGTTCGCCGGCCGCAGCCCATCGCGATTCGCGATCATCGTCTTCACCGGCCTCATCCTGATCTTCACACTGCTGTTTTCGCTGCCGATCGCAACGAAAACAACGACGACCACTCCTCTCGCCGACGCGCTTTTCACGGCGATCTCGGTGATCTGCGTGACCGGCCTGTCCACGGTTGACATGGCGACGCACTGGTCGGGCTTCGGCCACGTGCTCATCTACATCGGCGTGCAGATCGGGGCTGTCGGCGTGCTGACGCTTGCCTCGATTCTCGGCATGATCATTTCGCGCCGCCTCGGCCTGCGCACCAAGCTGATGGCAGCAAGCGACAGCAATCCGCTGCGCGCCCACAGCGGACCGGTTGCAGAGGGCCAGGCCATCCGGCTCGGAGAGATCGGCAACCTGCTCGTCACGGTTGCGCTCAGCGCCGTGGTGATCGAGGGTGCAGTAGCGCTCGTTCTGTTCCCCAGGATGCTTGCCCACGGCATCCCGGTCGGCGAAAGCATCCTGAACAGCTTCTATTACTCAGCGATGGCGTTCACCAACACCGGCTTCGCCCCGAACGCGGAGGGGCTCACGCCGTTCGCCACCGACTACGTCTTTCTGACCGCCCTCATGGTCGGCGTCTTCCTGGGTGCCATCGGGTTCCCCGTCATCTACGCGCTCGCGCAGAACGTGCGACGCAAGCGGCGAAACCAGCGCTGGTCAGTGCACGTGAAGCTCACGGTGGTCACGTTCGTGATCCTGTTCGTGGCAGGCGCCGCGATGTACCTGATCCTCGAGCATGACAACCCGAAGACGTTCGGCCATATGGACGCGGGCGATACGGTGTTCCAGTCCTTCTTTCTGTCTGCGATGGCGCGCTCAGGCGGGTTCTCCACGATCGACATCCCGAACATGCACGGGTCGAGCCTGCTGGTCACAGACATGCTGATGTTCATCGGAGGCGGGTCGGCATCCACCGCTGGCGGCATCAAGGTGACGACACTGGCTGTGCTGTTTCTGGCGGCATTCGCCGAGGCGCGCGGTGTCGAATCGATGGAGTCGTTCCGGCGGCGCATTCCAGGGGACGTTCTGCGCGTGGCGGTGAGCGTCGTGCTGTGGGGGGCGACGATCGTTGCTGTCTCGACGGTCATCATCCTGCAGATCACGAAGTTCTCGCTGGACGACGTGCTGTTCGATGTGATCAGTGCGTTCGCCACGTGCGGGCTGTCCACAGGGGTAGCGCAAAAGGCACCGGATGCTGCGGTGTACGTGCTTGCTGCCACGATGTTCCTGGGCCGCGTTGGTACAGTGACTCTCGCTGCAGCCCTCGCGCAACAGCATCGGCGCCAGCTGTATCAGCAACCGGAAGAGAGGCCCATCGTTGGTTGATCGGATCAGGCACGACACCCCCGTGCTCGTGATCGGGCTCGGCAGGTTCGGTGCGGGGACCGCAGGCAAGCTCGATCGGCTCGACCGGGAGGTTCTCGCCGTCGACGCCGATGCCGCCCTCGTGCAGAAGTGGGCGGACAGGGTGACGCACACCGTGCAGGCGGATGCCCGATCCATCGACGCACTGCGACAGATCGGGGCGCAGGACTTCGGCGTGGCCGTGGTCGCCGTCGGCTCCTCGATCGAGGCGAGCGTGCTGATCACCGCGAACCTCGTCGACCT
>DATMTC010000304.1:0-2968 GCA_035565115.1 Microbacteriaceae bacterium
GGATTCACCGGCGGAGACTACGCATACCAGATGGCAAACGCAACGATCTTCTTCATCGTGACCATCGTCATTTCCATCGCGCAACTCGCCGCAACTCGAGGACGGACAACACTCTCGTGACAACGCTGACAGAAAAGAACATCGAACGGCCGCCAAGCACTCTGCTGCGCAGCTCCGCGGCTCGCCGTGGTCATCTCGGGCGCTCGAACCGCCCGTTGACGATTCTGCTGATTCTTGCATCGCTGACCGTGCTCGCGCCGCTCTATGTCACCATCGCGATGGCGTTCAAGACAAGCAAGCAGTCGGTTGATGGAAACGCGTTCGCCTTGCCGTTCCCGTTCAACCCGGGGAGCTTCGCTCAGGCGTGGCAGCTCACGAACTTTCCGTTGTCGTTCAGCATTTCGCTTGGTGTCGCGGCGATCACCGTCACGCTAACGCTCCTGCTCAGCTCGCTCGGTGCTTATGCGATCGTGCGCAATTGGTCACACCGCTTCTTTCGGTGGTCGCTGATCTATCTGCTCGCGGCACTGTTCTTGCCGTTCCCAGTCGTCGCGCTCCCACAGATCCAGCTCACTGCCATGACGGGATTGGACACCCCAATTGGCGTGGGCATCCTTCACGCCATGTTCCAACTCTCGTTCAGCGTGCTCTTGTACTCCGCATATTTGCGGTCGATCCCGATCGAGCTCGAAGAGAGCGCCAGAATCGACGGCGCGAGCACCTGGCAGATATTCTGGCGAATCATCCTGCCGCTGCTCGGACCTATGAACGCGACAGTGGGAATCTTCGCATTCCTCGCCTCGTGGAACGACTTCATGATGCCGTCACTCATCACCGCCGACCCAGCACTGCAGACTCTCCCGGTGGTGCAGAACATCTTCCAGAGCCAGTTCGGCACCAACTACAACGTCGCATTCGCGTCCTATCTCATGGCCATGGCGCCGACGATCATCGTCTTCCTGTTTGCACAGCGCTGGGTGATCAGCGGCATAACGCAGGGTGCGGTCAAGCATTGATCGGCGACACTCGTTTGCACGGTGGCAGCGCCATGGCCGCTGCGTCCGTCCCAGATGCCCTGCCCGTCATCCGACCGCTGGCGCACTCCGCACCAAGAGCAGCTGCCGCGAGTCAAATCACAGGCGACCACTGGCGTGTCACGGTGCTCGCCAGCGGGCTATTCCGCATCGAATGGTCGGACGATGGCGAATTCGAAGACCGGGCATCGATTTTTGCGATTCGTCGCGACCTGCCGGCCACCGCGTTCACAGTCGAACGTACCGGCAGCGGAGTCGTCGTGCTCACCGAGCGAGCCAGGCTGCAGTATGACGGTCGACCATTGTCAGCAGAGGGCCTTTCGGTCACACTGGTCGGCCGCGACGCGGCGGGAGTCTGGCGTTTTGGGGACGAACGCAACCTGGGAGGCACGGCGCGCACCCTCGACGACGTCGACGGCCGCACCGAACTCGAGAGCGGAGTTCTGGCGTACGACGGCATCGCGATGGTGGATGATTCTTCGTCGTTCCTTTTCGACGAAGACGGCTGGATCGCCACCAGAGCGGCCGGCCGGCGCGATGTCTACGTCTTCGCATATGGTCGGGACTTCTCTGCGGCGCTCGAGTCACTCGTCGCCGTCTCCGGCCCTCCGGCCGTGTTGCCACGGTGGGCGCTCGGTAACTGGTGGAGTCGGTATCACCCGTACACAGACACCTCGTACCTCGAGTTGATGGATCGGTTCGCCCACGAAGATCTGCCATTCTCCGTCGCCGTCATCGACATGGATTGGCATCGGGTCGGATCCGTTCCACATCGCTATGGCAATGGATGGACCGGGTACTCATGGGAACGTTCGCTCTTCCCCGACCCTGCAGCATTCCTCCGCGCGCTGCACGAACGCGGTATGCGCACAACGCTGAACCTGCATCCGGCGGACGGCGTGCGGGCATTCGAAGACGCATACCCGGCGATGGCTGACGCAATGGGACGCGACCAGAATGACGAGACTCCAATCGCCTTCGACCCGATCGACCCGGTCTTTCTGAAGGCCTATTTCGAAGTGCTCCATCATCCGCTGGAAGCAGACGGAGTGGACTTCTGGTGGATTGACTGGCAACAGGGGCGAACGACCCGACTGCCAGGAGTAGACCCGCTGTGGCTGCTCAATCATTTTCACCACCTGGATGCGGCGCGGCACGGAGGGCCAGGGATGTTGTTCTCCCGGTATGCCGGCCCCGGGAGCCACAGGTATGCCGTTGGGTTCTCGGGTGACGCTGTCGTTTCGTGGGCGTCACTCACCTTCCAACCTGAGTTCACCGCGACGGCGGCAAACATCGGCTATGCGTGGTGGAGTCACGACATCGGCGGGCATACGCGGGGCGTGCGCGACGACGAACTGGCCACTCGCTGGGTGCAATACGGCGTGTTTTCGCCGATCATGCGCCTGCATTCTGCCAACAACCCGTTCATTCGCAAAGAGCCGTGGGTCTTTCCCGCTGAACACCGCGTTGCGATGGGTGACGCACTGCGATTTCGCCACAGGCTCGTGCCATACCTGCACTCGATGAACTACGGGGCAGCAGCCGGGCGCCCGCTCGTGCGACCCATGTACCACGTAGAGCCCCGCCGCGACGAGGCGTTCCACGTTCCGAACCAATACGCATTCGGAACGGAGTTGATCGTCGCGCCCGTCACACAGCCCCGCGATGCGACCAGCCTGCACGGATCAACGCTCGCGTGGTTGCCGCCAGGCTTGTGGACCGACATCTTCACCGGTTCCGTGTACCGCGGGGATCGGTTCGTCGACCTGCACAGGTCTCTGTCGTCAATTCCCGTGCTGCTGAAGGCTGGCGGCATCCTGCCATTGACGACGATGCATGACCTGGACGCCACCCGAAACCCGCGCGCCCTCGAGATCCTGGTCGCACCTGGTGCATCCGGCACATTCACGATCATTGAGGACGCCGTCGAAGAC
>DATMTC010000305.1:0-7065 GCA_035565115.1 Microbacteriaceae bacterium
GGCGGTGATCGTCGCCGCGTTGGTTGCTGCACTCACAGCCGGACCGCTGATCTACGGCCTGTTCGTCGGCTTCGGAAACTCCGTCGTGATCGCGGCGCCGATCATCTTCTCGGTCGCGGCGATGATGTTCGGCATCAACCGTCAGATCATGGCGATGCGCAAGCTGAAAGAAGCGCAGGGCGAGATGGCCAGGCTCGCAGTGGTCGAGGAGCGTGCACGGTTCTCGCGCGACATGCACGACGTGCTCGGCCACTCGCTCACGGTGGTCACCGTCAAGTCTGAGCTCGCCCGCAGGCTCGTGTCGATCGACCCTGCACGCGCGGAGGAGGAGATCGGCGACATCGAGCGGCTGTCACGTGCTGCGCTCACGGATCTGCGCGCCGCGGTCGGCGGATACCGTGAGATGAGCGTCGCCAGCGAGCTCGGGGCGGCGCATGCTGCGCTCGCGGCCGCCGACATTGAACCGCACCTGCCGTCTGGTACTGATGCCGCAGCACCCGACTTGACCGAGATCTTCGGATGGGTGCTTCGCGAGGCGGTCACCAACGTGATCCGGCACTCGGGCGCACACAACTGCTGGGTACAGATCACACGAACGGAGCTGACGGTGGACGATGATGGACGCGGCCTGCCTACCGCTGGGCGCGCGGTGGGCAAGCTAGACGGAACCGGCCTGCGTGGTCTGCGCGAGCGGGCGCAGCAGGCGGGAGCACAGCTGGAGGTCTCGCCGACTGACCGTGGCGGCGTTCGTGTTGCGGTGAGAAAGGCTGACGCATGAGCGAACCGATCAGACTGCTGCTCGCAGACGACCAGGCGCTCGTTCGTGGCGCGCTCGCCGCGCTGCTCGACCTCGAGAGCGACCTGACGGTTGTGGCTCAGGTCGGACGAGGCGACGAAGTGCTGGATGCCGCGCGAGCACACGACGCACAGGTTGCGCTGCTCGACGTTGAGATGCCTGGCATGGACGGCCTTGCGGCCGCGCGCGAACTGAAGCAGAAGCATCCGCAGTGCCGATCGCTGATCGTCACGACCTTCGGACGCCCCGGCTACCTGAAACGGGCGATGGAATCGGGTGCGAGCGGCTTCGTTGTGAAAGACACCCCTGCGGCACAGTTGGCCGACGCGGTGCGGCGGGTGGCGAGCGGGTTGCGTGTTGTGGATCCTGCGCTTGCCGCCGAGTCACTTGCGTCGGGGGACTCTCCGCTGACCGAACGTGAGACGGACGTGCTGCGTGTCGTGCAGCGCGGCGGAAGTGTCGCGGACATCGCACGCGAATTGCACCTGTCAGAGGGCACCGTGCGCAACCACCTGTCGAGTGCGATCGGCAAGACAGGCGCGCGCAACAGGTCGGATGCCGCATCCGTCGCATCCAAGCAGGGCTGGCTGCTCTAGCGGCGGGCGGCGACGCTTGGGGGATGTAGCCGAGGGATGTACTGGATAATGTTCGGGTGACCTTGAGCGACGAACCTGCACCGCACGACACGGCCGAGCCGAATGAATCGGAGCCGAGCGGATCGGTGCCGGATGGATCGGAGCGGCCGCACGGCAGGCGCCTGTTCTGGTTCGTGATCGCGATCGCCGTTGCCGTGGTGCTGGTCGACCAGTTGACGAAACTGTGGGCGGTGACCACGCTGAGCCTCGACTCGTCGGTTCCGGTGATCGGCGACTTCATCCGGTTTCAGCTGATCTACAACTCAGGCGCGGCGTTCTCGATGGGAACGAACTCGACCTGGGTGTTCACGATCATTGCTGCGGTCGCCGTGATCGTGATCGGCTGGTACGCCTGGCGAATTGAGTCGAAGTTGTGGATGCTCGCGCTCGGCTTACTGCTCGGAGGTGCCGCAACGCATCTGGGCGATCGACTGTTTCGGCCGCCTGCATTCGGACAAGGGCACGTCGTGGACTTCATCGGATACGGCAATTTCTTCATCGGGAACGTGGCAGACATCATCCTGTTCTGCGGCGCTGCCATGCTCGTCGTTCTTGCGCTGACGGGCGTGCGCCCTCGACCGATGGCGCCGTCCGAGTAGCCCATTTCGGTGGTCGAGTAGTTGCTCGCGCAGCGAGCCGCGTATCGAGACCCGGCGACCTGGCTTGCGGTGCGGTACCACAGATCGGCTTACGCGGTCTCGATACGCTCGCTGGCGCTCGCTACTCGACCACCGGGGGCCGCACCATTTCGGTGGTCGAGTAGCTGCTCGCGCAGCGAGCCGCGTATCGAGACCCGGCGACCCGGCTTGCGGTGCGGACCACACACTCAGCGCAACAACCAGCCGTTGTGCTCCGCGATCCGCACGGCATCCGCCCTGGTTCGAGCAGACGTCTTGCCGATGGCGCTCGACAGATAATTGCGCACGGTGCCTTCGCTCAGCGACAGGCTGCGCGCAATGTCGGCAACCGTGCCTCCTGCGCGGGCCACGCTGAGCACGTCGGTCTCACGTTCGGTCAGCGGCGAGTCCCCGTTTGAGAGCGTCTCGGCCGCAAGCGACGGATCGATCACCCGCAGCCCGGATGCGACAGCACGCACCATTTCGGCGAGCTGCCTTGCAGGCGTATCTTTCACGACGAATCCGCTGACCCCGGCCTGCATGGCTCGACGAAGGTAGCCTGGACGCCCGAACGTTGTGACCATGAGCACTCGCACGGCCGGCAGCGCCGCCCGCAGCTCGGCGGCGGCTGCGATGCCGTCTTGCCCTGGCATCTCCACGTCGAGTAGCGCGACATCCGGATGCGCCGCCTGCGCCGCCGCGAGCACCTCATCGCCGCGGCCCACCTCGGCCACCACCTCGATGTCGTGCTCCAGGCCGAGCATTGTCGCAAGAGCGCCGCGCACCATCGCCTGATCGTCGGCCAGCAGCAGCCGAATCACTGCGCTGGATGGCCCGCCGGTGGCTGTTCCGTCTGGAGTCACCTGGCATCCGCTTTCGTCACGGTCAACGCGAACCCGCCCAGGTCGGACCGGCCAATTGTGAGCTTGCCCCCGGCCGCCTCGACTCGTTCGCCGAGCCCGCGCAAACCGTTACCAGACGTGTCGTTACCGCCGGGGCCGCGCCCGTCATCCGCGACCTCGATCGACTCTGAACCGATGCGGATCCGGCATCGTTTCGCGCCCGAGTGTCGCACAACGTTGGTGACGCCTTCTCGCACGACCCAGCCGGCAAGCTCGCGATACTGCGTCGGCAAGTTGTCGACCGTGTTCGGCAGATCGGCCTCGATGCCTGCGCTGGCAAGAATCGACTTCGCGTTCGCCAACTCGCTGACGATGTTCACGCCGCGATATCCGGCAACAGTGGAGCGCACGTCCGCAAGCGCGCCGCGGGCGAGTTCTTCGACCGCGGCGATCTCGATGGCGGCCTTGTGATCGTCATTGGCGTCGATCAGGATGCCGGCAAGCTCGGCCCGCACGGTGATGGCGGTCAGCGAGTGCCCGAGGATGTCGTGGATGTCGCGTGCCACCCGCCCGCGTTCTTCCGCGACGGCCAATCGCGCCAACTCATGCTGGGTTGCGCGCAGCTGTTGGATGGCGGCGATCTGCCGTGAGAATCCGGCCATCATCATCGACACCGAGACGACGATCAGCGGCAACCAGACGAGATTCTCGCCACGTGACCCGCCGATGTATTGAAAGGCCAGCACAAGCGCTGCGACGATTCCGATCAGCAGATAGCTAATCCGCATCGTGAACATGCTCATGCCGATCACGATGCCAACGAAGATCCAGGTCTGGCTGATGTGCCATTCCAGAATGGGCCACAGGATGAAGCTGGCAGCCCACAATGCAGCCGCCGCCCAGATGCGTTTGCGGACTGGCAGCCACCACGAGACCGGGACCGCGACGCCGACCGCCAGGGCGTAGACCACGATGAGGATCACGGCCACGACGCGCATCGTCACGTTTGTGGTCGTCTGAAAGTATTCGAACGCCGTGAACACGAACCAGACAAGACCGAAGATCGAGCCGAGATACCATCTGCGCGCGCCGGCGTGGGTCAACGCATCGCCGACCGGCGAGGCTCCGATCGTCGGAAAGCCCTCGCCGGTCGAGTTGATGTCCGCAGGAGGCTCGGGAGGATTCCACCCGATGCGCCTCGTGCCGATCATGCTGCCCAATCTAGTCACGGTCGCGTGAGACCGCTGGCTGACGCATCAGCCACGCTTGGTGTCGCGGCGGAACAGCAACACGGTGCCGGCGGTGAAGATCAGCAGCCACAGGATGGCGTTCAGCAGCGCGAGCATGTCGAAGCCGTCGCCGGTCAGTGGAGCGCGCGCCAGCTCGCCGATGCCATACACGGGTGTCCACGCT
This sequence comes from Microbacteriaceae bacterium, assembly GCA_035565115.1. Classification (GTDB taxonomy): domain Bacteria; phylum Actinomycetota; class Actinomycetes; order Actinomycetales; family Microbacteriaceae; genus Rathayibacter_A. The sequence goes on from DATMTC010000305.1 coordinate 4,304, forward strand.
GCGACATCCTGCAGAATCTGCGGCATCATGCTGAGCGGGTAGAAGAGGCCGCCGATGAACGAGAAGAACACGACGATCAGGCTCACGAATTGCATCGCATTCTCGCTCGGCACCAGGTAGCCGACCAGCAGTCCGAGCGCGGTGAACACGAGTGAGCCGAGAATCCAGACGGCCAGGCCAGACAGGATCCAGTCAGCGGCCGGCATGGCGACACCGGTGAGCGCACCCGCGATGTATGTCGCTGCAACGGCGATCAGGCCGAGCATCAGGCCAGCGATGATCTTCGTCGCAATGTTCGCGACCGGATTCAGCGGTGTGAGCCGCAACTGCCTGCTCCAGCCCTGCATCCGCTCGACGGCGACAGATCCGCCCGCTGCGGTTGCCGACATCATCGCCCCGTAGAGCGCCATCGAGACCATGATGTATGCCGCAACCGAGATGCCGCCCTGCGACACCGGTGTGTCGCCGAGGGCTACGTGCCGCTGCGGGTAGCCGACCAGAAAGTACATGGCGACCGGGAACACCAGGGTGAAGATCAGGGTTCTGCGGTTGCGCAATTTGCGGCGCAACTCGATCCACAGGAACGTCAGGTTGAAGCCGCCGAATGGTGGAACCTTGCGGTCAAGGTCGACTCTGTCTTGGATGACGGATGCTGTGCTCATGAGTGGCTCTTCTCTGCTATTGCGTCATCGTCGCCGGTGAGCGCGATGAAGGCGTCTTCGAGGTTGTGTGAGGTGATTTCGACGTCGACGGCCGCGGTCTGGTTGAGCAGGTAGCGAGCAACGGCATCCGAATCGCTTGTCGAGATCAGGATGCTTTCGCCGCGCTTCTCGACGGATGTCACCCCGTGCACTGCCGCGATCGCGACCTGGTCGGCGTCGTGCAGGGTGGCACGAACCAGCCGCCCCGACGCCAGGTTCTTGATCTCCGCAGCCGTGCCGTCTGCCACGATGCGGCCCTTGCGCACCAGGATGATGCGGTCAGCGTATGTGTCCGCCTCGTCGAGGTAGTGGGTTGCGAAGACGACCGTGCGGCCGCGGGCTGCGTCCTGTCGGATGGCGCCCCAGAAGTCGCGGCGACCTTCGACATCCATGCCGGTGGTTGGTTCGTCGAGCATGAGCAGGCCTGGGTCGGACAGCAGTGCCATCGCAAACCGCAGGCGTTGCTGCTGGCCGCCAGAGCACTTGCCAACCATCCGGTTGCCGATGTCTCGGATGCCTGCACGTTCGAGCACCTCGTCAACCGGCCGGGAATTGGCAAAGAAGGTCGAGGTGAGCGTGACGGTTTCGCGCACGGTCAGATCTTTGAGCAGGCCGCCGGACTGCAGAACGGCAGACACCTGGCCACGGGCGATCGCGCCTCGTGGCGAGTGGCCATACACGGTAACGGTTCCGGAATCCGGCTTGCTCAGGCCGAGCAGCATGTCGATAGTTGTGGTCTTGCCGGCGCCGTTCGGCCCGAGGAACGCGACGATTTCGCCCGGGGAAACCTGCAGGTCGATGCCGTTGACGGCATGCACGCGGCCGAAGCTCTTGGTCAGGCCGTGAGCGTCGATGGCCAGAGCCGTGTCAGCGGTCCTCGCGTTGGCGTGCGCCTGCGCGGCCCGCGCCGGAGCCGAGGCAGGGAGTGTTGTGTTGTCCATGCATCAACAGTGCCGGATGCTTGGGGCTCGGCCAGCACACATCCATCACGACATGCATGTGACATCTGTCACATGCCGCTGCTCGGCTAGCACGCGAGTTGCGGGGTCTCGATACGCGGCGCTCGTTCCTTGCGTCGCTACTCGACCACCGGATTGGGCGCACGCCGACGGTCGAGTAGCTGCTCGCGCAGCGAGCCGCGTATCGAGACCTCGTAAGCCGATCTGTGGTTTGGAACCGCGGCCGGGTTGCGGGGTCTCGATACGCGGCGCTCGTTCCTCGCGTCGCTACTCGACCACCGGATTCGGCGCCCCGGTGGTCGAGTAGCTGCTCGCGTAGCGAGCCGCGTATCGAGACTTCGTGAGCCGATCTGTGGTTCGGAACCACGGCCGGGTTGCGGGGTCTGGACGGGTGCATTCCGGTGGTCGAGTAGCTGCTCGCGTAGCGAGCCGCGTATCGAGACTTCGTGAGCCGATCTGTGGTTCGGAGCCGCGGGCGGGTTGCGGGGTCTCGATACGCGGCGCTCGTTCCTCGCGTCGCTACTCGACCACCGGATTCGGCGCACCCCGGTGGTCGAGTAGCTGCTCGCGCAGCGAGCCGCGTATCGAGACTTCGTGAGCCGATCTGTGGTTCGGAACCGCGGGTGGCGTGCGGGGTCTGGACGATTCCGGTGGTCGAGTAGCTGCTCGCGCAGCGAGCCGCGTATCGAGACCTCGTAAGCCGATCTGTGGATCGGAGCCGCAGGCGGGGTCTCGATACGCGGCGCTCGTTCCTCGCGTCGCTACTCGACCACCGAACGGTGGAGAGTTCCTATGAGGCCCCGCAGCAGGGCGGATTACGCCCGCTTGCTCTGATCGTGCGTCTCGTACTCGTCCGTGCTCTCGGTCGCGCCGTCGGGCTCGTAGTCCGCCCACTTGGAGTAATCGGCTTCACCGTGACCGTGTCCGGTCAGCTCGCGCTCGAGTTCGTCATAGTTGACCGCAGGGCTGTATGACTTGAGCTCACGCGCGATCTTCGTGTGCTTTGCTTTTTGACGGCCGCGCCCCATGCGAGACCCCCTTACGATGACAGGCCGTGCGAGCAATGAGTCGCCCGGGATTTACGAACAGGGAACGAAAGAAA